>JAADII010000178.1 GCA_013151415.1 Chloroflexota bacterium | reverse complement strand
CGCGCGCTCGCGTTCATTTCGCGCGGGTCGAAGAAGATGCTGGGTTCCAGAAACGCGGCCGTGGCCCTGGGGAACGAATCCTGGCAAAAGCGGGGAAGATAGGTCTTTTTTTGCTCTTCGGTTCCGCAAAGCAGGATGGGAATGGCCACCAGGTTGGGGCTGAGCAAGTGCATGGTTGCGGCCATGTCGCCGTAGGCGAGCTCCTCCACATAGAGCGCGCCGTTCACCACCGAATATTCGCCAAAGCCGCCGTATTCTTCGGGAATGGAGGCCGGAAGCAGGCCCAGCGTCCATCCTCGCTCGATAACTTCATCCGGCAACAGCCCCGCCTCTTCTGCATCGCGGTAGACTTTGCGGAGGTCGCGCGCCGCGTAGCTTTGCGCGGCGTCCATCAACATCCGCTGCTCATCGGTCGGGGTAAAAGAGTACATGTCACACCTCGATCAGACATTATTTCCAGCTTATTGCAGGTTCTCGAAGATGCCGGCCGCGCCCATGCCGCCGCCAATGCACATGGTGACCAGGCCATAACGGCTGTTGCGGCGCTTCATCTCATGGATGATCTGCACGGTGAGCTTGGCTCCGGTCGCGCCCAGGGGATGGCCCAAGGCAATGGCGCCGCCGTTCACATTGGTGATTTCCGGGTCGAACTCCAGAGTGCGGATCACGGCCACGGCCTGCGCGGCGAAGGCTTCGTTCAACTCGATGAGGTCGATGTCATTGAGCGTCAGACCCGCCAGCTTCAGGGCTTTGGGCACGGCCGCGACCGGCCCGATGCCCATGATCTCCGGCGGCACGCCGCCCACCGCGAAGGAAACGAATCGCACCAGCGGCTTGAGACCGTGTCGTTTCGCGGCCTCGGCCGACATGACCAACACCGCGGCCGCGCCATCGCTGGTTTGGCTGCTGTTGCCCGCGGTCACGGTTCCGTTGGCTTTGAACACGGGGCGCAAGCGGGCCAGGGCCTCCATGCTGGTATCGTAGCGCACGCCCTCATCCACGTCGAAGACCTTTTCCTCCTGGCGCACCTGGCCATCTTCATCCACCCAGGTCTCTTTGACGGGCACAGGGACGATCTCATCCTTGAATTTGCCGCTTTGGATGGCCGCGGCCGCGCGGCGATGCGAGCGTAGCGCGAACTCATCTTGATCCTGGCGGCTGACATGGTATTGCTCGGCCACGTTTTCGGCTGTGAGACCCATGCCCATGTAGACGCCGGGGTGCTCCTTGGCCAGGGTGGGGTCGGCCGCGAACACATGACCGCCCATAGGCACCGCGCTCATGCTTTCGATGCCGCCGGCAATGATGATTTCGCCCATGCCGGCCATGATCTGCTGCGCGGCCAGAGCGATGGTCTGCAAACCGGAGGAGCAAAAACGATTGACGGTGAGGCCGGGCACGCTATCAGGCAGACCCGCGGCCAAGGCCACGATGCGGCCCAGTTCCATGCCCTGCTTGCCTTCGGGGAATGCGCAGCCGATGATGACATCCTCGACCAGCGCGGGATCCAAGCCCCCGGCCCGATTCAACACCTCGCGCACCACTTGCACGCCCAGCGTTTCGGGCCGGACGTTGCGCAGCGTTCCCCGAGGCGATTTGCCCACAGCAGTGCGGGCCGCGGCGACAATAACGGCTTCTTGAGGCATAAGGGAGCTCCTAGTTGTTATTTATGCATAAATCGTGGATGGGTTAGGTGTTGGTATTGGGTATTGGATATTGGATACTAGGTAGTGGATACTGGGTATTGGGCATCGAATTCATCGAATTTAGCACATAAATATCTAATACCTCAATATCCAATCTTTAATACCTAATATCTTAATATCCAATACCTTATCAATTCCGCAACGGCTTGCCGGTTTGGAGCATGTGCCAGAGGCGGGCCTGGGTGAGGGGTTCGCCTGCGAGGGAGAGCAACGCCTCGCGCTCGAGGTCGAGGAAGTAATCCTCATCGACCCATTGCGGACGGCTGAGCTCGCCGCCGCAGACCACATAGGCCACTTTCTCGGCCACTTTGGCGTCGTGCTCCGAAATGTAACCGGCCTCCTTTTGTAGATAGATATACACGCGCAGCGTGGCCAGCGCGTCGCGGCCCGCCGCGTAGCAGTTTTTGGCCGTGAATTGGGGTCGATAACCGGTCGCGGCCATGGCCAGCACCTCGGCTTTGGCCTCGGCGATGAGGTGATCGCGATTCATGACAATGCGGTCGCAGGCCGCAAGAAAGCCCAAATCGCGCGCTTCGGCCGCGCTGGTCGCGATCTTCGCGGTGGCGATGGTCAGCGCAACCTCTTGCACATACTTTTCGATGCCGGGATGGTCGATCCTGGCCGCGGGCGAGATGACGCGACGCACCATCTCTTTCGTGCCGCCGCCAGCCG
The DNA here is from genome assembly GCA_013151415.1 of Chloroflexota bacterium. Lineage (GTDB taxonomy): Bacteria > Chloroflexota > Anaerolineae > J102 > J102 > JAADII01. Next base: position 6,398 of record JAADII010000178.1, on the reverse strand, counting down.
GGATAATGCCCACGCCCACTTCGGGCAGGCCCATATAGGTCTCGGCCGCGGCCACGATGCGATCCGCGGCCATGCACACCTCCGCGCCTCCGCCCAGGGTCATGCCAAAGGGCGCGGCCACCACGGGCTTGCTGCATTGGGTGAAGGCTTTTCTCATGCCCTGCAACTGTCGCGCCAGCGCGTCGAGGGTGTCCCAATTGCCTTGCTGCGCGTTGACCGCAATCAAAAAGATGTTCGCGCCCACCGAAAACTGCTCGCCCTGATTGCCGATGACCAGGCCCGCGAACTCGCGCTCGACGCGCTCGATGGCTTCCTGCGTCATGCTGAGCACATCAAGATCGAGCGCGTTCAGAACCCTACCCTGGGGCGTGGCCGCGTGGAACTCGAGAAGCAGCACGTCGTCGCCAATGTCCACCAACGAGGCGCTGGCGTTGGTCGCGATGACCCGCCTTCCATCCTGCTTCCACTCCGAGAGCACGATCATCTTGGGGTCGGGCTTTACGTTCACATAACCCTGACCAATGACCCAACGCTGTTTCTTGCGCCGATAAGTGCGGTGGAACGTCTTGGCGCCCGACTCGAGCATCTCCTTGACCCAAGGAGCGATGCTCAGGCCCTCGGCCTCCATGCGTTTGAGCGTTTTTTCCACGCCCAGGATGTCCCAGATCTCGAAGGGGCCGACTTCCCACTGGAAGCCCCATTTCATGGCGTTGTCCACGGCCAATGGATCGTCGCTCACTTCGGGCATGATGGCCGCGGCGTAGTGAAGCAAGCGCGAAATGACATACCACACGAACTCGCCGGCGCGGTCATCGGCCTCGACCATGCCTTTGAGACGTTCGGGCAGGGGTTTGGTGCGCAGCGCGCCCACGCTATCGAAGCGCGGTTTGGGCATGGCTTCGTGCTCGAAGGTCTCGAAATTGAGTTGCCAATAGGCTTTCTTGCCATTCTCGCGCACCTGCTTGCTGAACCCGATCTTGGTCTTGTTGCCCAGCCAGTTTCGCTCCAACATGCCCTGGATGATGTGGGTGAACGCCGGGGCTTTCAGGGCTTCGCGCTCCGGGTCATCGGGCAAGAGCTCGTACAAATTATTCGCCACATAAGCGAGGACGTCGATGCCCACCAAATCGGCCAGGCGGAAAGTGCCGGTCTTGGGACGACCGATGAGGGGACCTGTGAGCAAATCCACTTCGGGAATGGAGTAACCATGCGCGATGGCGTACTCCATGGTCTTGGCCGCGGTGATGAAGCCCAGGCGGTTGGCGATGAAGTTGGGCGTATCGTTGGCGATGACCACGCCCTTTCCCAGCACCTCTTCCGCAAATTGGGTGATGAACTCGACCACGGCCGGGTCGGTGTCTGCGGTGGGGATAACCTCCAGCAGCTTCATGTAGCGGGGCGGATTGAAGAAATGCGTGCCCAGGAAATGGGCGCGAAAATCATCGCTGCGCCCCTGGCCGATGGCCTTGATGGGCAAACCCGATGTATTGCTGCTAACGATGCTCCCCGCTTTTCGCACCCCATCGATGCGCTCCATGAGCGCTTGCTTGATGTCCAGACGTTCGATAATCGCTTCGATAATCCAATCCGCTTCCCCAACCCAATGGAAATGGTCTTCGGTGTTCCCCAAAGTGATGAGCTTGGCCGCATCCTCGTTGAAAAGATTGGCGGGTCTGGCCTTGCGCATTCGCTCGAACCCCTCGCGCACAATGCGATTACGCACTTCAGGATGGTCGAGGGTCAGGCCGCGCGCCTCTTCTTTGGGCGTCAACGAGGAAGGAGGAATATCCAAAAGGTAGACCGGAATGCCTGCGTTGGCCAGATGACCGGCGATGGCCGCGCCCATGGTGCCGGCGCCGATCACGGCCACGCGTCGTATGGTTTGTTGCATGTAGATGTCTCCTTTGACAGGGGCGTATGAGATGTTGCGCATTGCATAAGGCAAGTTCGCCGCAACCAATCCATCGTTTCAGTATAGGTGTACCACATTCCCGACATTCTTGCAAATCCCATGACGCGCTGCGTTACGCGTGGCGTCCACAGGGTGAAGGAATTTCTTCATATTCTCTGAACCATTACGCGAGGAGAGTTGGATAGACTGGCTACCATTACGCTACAACACATACGCTATTACACAGGGGGTGCATTATGCCATTCAGACGAGGTAAACACTTGAAGAGTTCCGGTGCAAAGGCCAAACGATCTTTCCTGGTTTTAACGTTGCCGATATTCCTTCTTGCAGTCGCCGCCATGAGAGCTTCGGTTGTTTCTGCGCAGGAGCTTACGCGGCCCCAGACGAACATCGCCGCGCAGAAGACATCCGTTTTCCTCACGATTCCATCTACTGACAAAAGCAAGACCGGCGGTGATTTTCCGCCAATTTCCGACGCGGTCTACGGCGATCTGGATGGCGTCCAATACATTCAAATCCCGACTACCGAATGCACCAATCTAACGGCCACTCCCATCGTGGTCAATGAGTGGCTGGTCTATCCCATGCACGATTACGGCTTTAACTGCGACAACGGCAGCCCCTATCGCCTCACCTTGTTTGGTTACAACATGATAGACGGCTTGCTTTACGACCTTTCGCCCACGCGCGCGACCGGCGAAGCAACGCTGCTTTACCGGCCGGAGGAAGGCGTGGTTTACTGGAATGTGACCAAAGTCGTTGGCCATGGAACCGTCCTGGTTCTGGACGATGCCACGTTCACCGAACAGCGTCGTTTATCTGTGGGCATGAGCAGCGACGCTTCCGGCGTTTATCTGGATGGGTTGTATTACTTTGGCACAGTCAATACACCCAACGAATTTTGTCAGGAACCCATCAACCCCAACTGTGGCGCGTTATTTGCGGCCGACAGTGATGGCGTTATCGTGGAACAGTTGAACACGGATGACGGTTTTCGCAGTTGGGTCGGGGCCGGCATCACAACCGACGGCAACTATCTCTACGTCGGCGGGTCGCCGCAGACATTGGGAGAGGATAAAGATCAATACCTGTATGGCTGCACAGTGGTTAAACTGGACAAGGAACTAAATATTGTGGCCGCTTTTGATCCCGGTGAACAGGGCTGTTTTCGGGTCCCCTACACCGGTCTGAGCGAGGACGCGGTGGGCGGCGAACCGGTCCTGGGCGCGCAGGATGATCTCTGGGTGCAATACGTCCGCCCAAATGACGACAGCTATGAAACGATTCTTTACCGTCTGAATAAGGATTTACAAGAGCTGTGTCGGGTCGCCTTTGAATTTCGGCTGGATTTGCAAACAGCCGCTTTCTACGCCGCGCCGACCGTGGACAAGGAGGGCAACGTCTATGCGCCCATCACGCTGCCGGTGGGAGAAGATGCGCACAAAGCCGCGCTGTACCGCATCGCGCCGGATTGCCGGGCGACGCTGCTGGTGGAGGTTTCTGACAGTTACGCTTACGCCACGCCCACGCTGGCAGATGACCGGTACGCTTTATTTGCCACAGACGGCCGGCTGGGCGTCTACACGCTGGACGGCAGCCTGGTTGCGGAATATGCGCTTGCATCCAATGCCCGCGTTCTGGCAGGACCGGTCATTCATGAAGGCGTGATTTACGTCGTACAGGAAGATGGAACGATAAATGTCATTGCCGAAAGCGGCGTGAGCGATTATGGGACGGCCGTCTGGCCCCGTTACCGGCGCGACAATTTCGGTTCGGCGACGCTGGGACAGGATGCAACCGTCCCGGCATCCGTTATCTTTTTGCCCGCTATGATGAGATAGACATAGCCGCGCGAGGAGCAGATTCTGATATTGACGCAACCCGCCTTTCGAGATATAATTTGTGTATACATCAATCCAATTGACTTACGGGTAGTCCATTCACACCCTTTATGCAACGTCCTCTCATTTGCATCTGTATGTAGCGGAAGCGACTTCCTGACCGGTTATGCTGGTGCAGGGGGTGGCTTCCGCATCGCGATGCAATGAGACGCGGCGTAAATTTATTTCTGTTCGGGAAGATTATTTACTCCGCTTTTTCCTGAGCAGCATCCATAGTGATGATTCGGTCCTTTTACGGACCGCAGGTTGTGATGATCCGGACTCATTGCATCGCTCAAGTGCAATGAGTCCTTTTTTGTTCTATTGCTCTCACTCGCTTTTTCATTCTTCGGAGTCAACGCCATGTCACAGGACAATACATCACCGCGAATCTACGATAGCGTCGTCGACCTTGTGGGAAACACGCCGCTGGTGCGCATCAACCGAATGGCCGCGGACGCGGACGCGCAGTTGGTAGCGAAGCTCGAATATTACAATCCCGCCGGAAGCGTGAAAGATCGCATCGGCCTGAGCATGATCGAGGCGGCCGAAAAAGCGGGCCTGCTCAAACCCGATTCCATCATCCTCGAGCCGACCAGCGGCAACACCGGCATCGCCCTGGCTTTTGTGGCCGCGGCCAAAGGGTATCGTTGCACCCTGGTCATGCCCGACACCATGAGCGTGGAGCGCCGCGTGCTGCTCAGGGCCTATGGCGCGGAGCTGATCCTCACGCCGGGTGAAGAGGGCATGATGGGCGCGATTCGCAAGGCTGAGGAGTTGGCCGCGCAGGATAGCCGCTATTTCATTCCCCAACAGTTTCAAAACCCGGCCAACCCCGAGATCCATCGTCGCACCACGGCCGAGGAAATCTGGCGCGACACCGCTGGTCAGGTGGACATCGTGGTCGCGGGCGTAGGCACCGGCGGCACCATCACAGGCGTGGGCGAGGTGCTGAAGGCGAGAAAGCCGAGGGTGAAGATGATCGCGGTGGAGCCAAAGGATTCGCCCGTGCTTTCGGGCGGCCAGCCCGGCCCTCACATGATTCAGGGCATCGGCGCGGGATTCATCCCTCAGGTGCTCAACACCGAAATCATCGACGAGGTGATTACGGTGGCCAATGAGGACGCGTTCGCCCGCGCGCGACAGGCGGCCCGCGAGGAGGGCTTGCTGGTGGGCATCTCCTCGGGCGCAGCGCTTCACGCCGCGCTTGAGGTCGCGCACCGACCGGAGAATGCGGGCAAGCTCATCGTGGTCATCATCCCATCCAACGGCGAACGTTATCTCAGCACGCCCCTTTTCGACGATTTACGCGATTATTGACGCCGTTCGTGTCACGCGACGACATGAGCCATGAGATATGAGGAGGCATGCCATGTTGACAACGCTTCGACGAGACATCCGGGCGGTCTTTCAGAGGGACCCGGCCGCGCGCACGGTGCCCGAAGTGCTTCTTTGCTATCCGGGTCTGCACGCCATCTGGATTTATCGCCTCGCGCACTGGTTTTGGCGTCATCGTATGTATCTCATCGGCCGGTTCATCTCCCATGTGGGGCGCTGGCTAACCGGCATCGAAATCCATCCCGGCGCTAAGATCGGCGGTGGCTTATTCATCGACCACGGCATGGGCGTGGTCATCGGCGAAACCGCGGAAATCGGCGAGGATGTGACGCTCTATCATGGCGTGACGTTGGGCGGGGTGAGCTGGCGCAAGGAAAAGCGTCATCCCACGCTTGGCAACCACGTGGTGGTGGGCGCGGGCGCCAAGATTTTGGGGCCGGTCAAGATCGGGGACTATACGCGCATCGGCGCGAATTCGGTCGTGGTCAAAGACATCCCCGAGAACTGCGTGGTGGTGGGCGTGCCGGGACGCGTTCACCGACGCAACGGCAAGCGCGTCATCGACCGCGAACATGAGGACTTGCGCCACAACGTGCTGCACGACATCACCATGGAGCGCCTGAGAGAGGTGACCGAGCGCCTCGAGCGGCTGGAACGAAGGCTGCAAAACCAGGAACGCCGATACACCGAGGAAATCGCCTTGATCGAGCACGGCTATCAGGGGCCTTGGGGGATATAGCGAATCGCGGTCCCCCTCCGCTTTTCTCGCGAATCCTCAGGCCGGCAACGCGCTCAGCAGCCGATCTTCGGCTGTAGTCGATACATCGATGAAAACGAAGTAATCCGCCGGATACAAATAGTCTTCGCCCTCGTTATCGATGACTCGCACGTAGTTAGAGCGCTCCGCGTTCTCATCGGGCAAGATCTGATAAACCATGCGCGGGGTCAACAGATCCTCGTCCGGCGACTTGACGCAGATAGCGTATCGAACTGATTTTGTCTTTTGATTCATGGTAGCTTCAATCTCAGTCCGCCATTAGCAGCGGCATGTAGTTAAGGGGCCGGGGTTGGAAACCGAAGTCGATGACGAATTCGTTGCCGAGGATGAGCACCAGGGAGAGGGGCGTTTCGGGTTGCGAGGGGCCGTAGCCGAGCGGCGGGATGGCGTCGATGGTGTAGTTGCCGGGGCTGAGTGGGCCAAAGTCGAACGCGCCGTGCTCGCCCGTGATGATTTCGCCGATGAGCTCATCGCCATCTCCAACCCGGCG
>JAADII010000157.1:8849-9645 GCA_013151415.1 Chloroflexota bacterium | reverse complement strand
CGGGCGCTGGTGGGCAATCGCGCCTCGGTCTATCTGTTGGACATCAACCCGCGCGCGTTGCAGCGAGCCGACGCGCTGTTGGATGGCCGCGCGGTGACCATGGCCGCGACCGATTACAATTTGCGCAAAGTGGTTCGCTTCGCGGATGCGCTCATCGGCGCGGTGCATGTGCCGGGCCAACGCACGCCCATTGTGCTCACGCGCGAACACCTGCGCAGCATGAGGCCGCGCAGCCTGTTCGTGGATGTGAGCATCGATCAGGGCGGCTGTTCGGAAACGAGCCGCCCCACCAATCATGGCGCGCCCACCTATGTGGCCGAGGGAATCATCCATTATTGCGTGCCCAACATCACCAGCGTGGCCGGCCGCACCGCCACCCACGCCCTCACCTACATCACCCTCCCCTACCTGCTGGCCATCGCCGACCAGGGGTTGGATGCGGCCATCGCCGCGTATCCCGAACTGGGTCGCGGAATCAACATTCGCGATGGCGAAATCGTGCATCCCGGCCTGCGCGCGGAGTGGCGGAAGGAGGGCCGCGCATGAACGCCTGGACGCGCATCTTCGAGTCGAAGATCACGTCGGCCGAGGAGGCGGTGGCCGCGATCCCGAGCGGAGCCAATATTTATCTTTCGGGCAACTGTTCGGTTCCGTATCATTTGCTCAAGGCCCTGGTGAAGCGCGCTCGCGCCGGTGATGTGCGCGATCTGACCATCCACCAGGTGCTCACCATCGGCGACGCGGATTATGTCTCGCCCGATCTCGAGGGCAAAATCCGCGTCAACGCCATGTTCAT
>JAADII010000157.1:0-8780 GCA_013151415.1 Chloroflexota bacterium | reverse complement strand
CTTTTTCGCGAGCGCATCATCCCCCTGGATGTGACGCTGGTGCATCTCTCGCCGCCGGATGAGCATGGATTCTGCTCTTACGGCGTGGAGGTGGGGCTGACCAAACCCGCGGCCGAATCCTCGAGCATGATCATCGCTCAGGTCAACCAGCGGATGCCGCGCACCCTGGGCGATAGCTTCATCCATGTGTCCAAGCTCACTCATGTGGTTCCGGTGGATTATCCGCTGCTGGAGTTGCCGCAGGGCGAGCCGGGCGAGTTGGAGAAAGCCATTGGCGCGCATGTGGCCGAACTAATCTCTGATGGCGCGACCCTGCAACTGGGCATCGGCGCCATCCCCGACGGCGTGCTCTATTATCTGCGCGATAAGCGCGATCTGGGCATTCACACTGAGCTTTTCTCGGATGGCGTGATCGATTTGGTGGAGCGGGGCGTGGTGACCAACGAACGCAAGACCCTGCATCGGGGCAAGATCGTGTGCGGGATGATTTTGGGCTCGCAGCGATTGTATGATTTCGTGCACGACAACGCGATGGTGGAGTTTCATCCCCAGGATTACGTAAACGACCCCTTCATCATCGCCAAGAACGACAACATGATCTCCATCAACTCGGCCATCGAGGTGGATTTGACGGGTCAGGTGTGCGCGGATTCCATCGGACACCGCTTATATAGCGGCGTGGGCGGCCAGCTCGATTTTGTGCGCGGGGCCGCGCGCAGTAAGGGCGGCAAGCCCATCATCGCCCTGCCCTCCACGGCCAAAGGCGGAGCCATCTCGCGCATCGTGGCCGAGTTGAAGCCGGGCGCAGGCGTGGTCACCACGCGCAACGATGTGCATTATGTGGTGACCGAGTACGGCGTGGCCGAGTTATACGGCAAAACATTGCGCCAGCGCGTCGAATCGCTCATCGCCATTGCGCACCCCGATTTTCGCGGGGAACTGCGGCGCAAGGCGCGCGAGCTACGGTATATTTGAGATTGGACGATGATTCATATTCCCATCCCCGACGGCCCTGAACTGGCCTTACACCATCTCGCGCTTGACCTGAACGGCGCATTGGCTGTGGATGGCCGACTTTTGCCGGGCGTGGCCGAACGCATTGAGCGGCTGGCCGATGATCTAGATATCCACTTGCTCACGGCCAACACGCATGGCGGGGCCGCGGATATCGCCCAAACGCTCGGCATTGAGCTGGTCGAGTTGAAGCCGGGGCCGGGCGGGCCGCAAAAAGAAGCCTTCGTACGCGCGCTGGGCGCGGCGAGCGTGGTCGCCATCGGCAACGGCGCCAATGACGCGGCCATGTTGCGCGCGGCCGCTTTGGGCGTGGCGGTGGTCGCGGCCGAGGGCGCGGCCCTGGCCGCGATCCTGGCCGCGGATGTATTCGTCACCGACATCCGCGATGCGCTCGATTTGCTCTTGCACCCCAATCGCTTGCGCGCGACATTGCGGACATGAGAGAATTTAGAGGCCAGAACGATAAGTCGTCAACTTTGGATCTCCTGAAGAAAGCCCAACCACAAAGGACGCGAAGAGCACAAAGGGAGACAAAACAGGGGCTTCAAAGCCTTTTTCTTTATGAACTCCCCTAATTTTTCTTTGCGTCCTTCGTGTTCTTTGTGGTTAACAATCTTGAACCTTGAACCATATTGAGCCTAAAAGGAGCATCTCATGACCCAAAACGCTCATCTCGACCTGGAATTGACCCCCGAAGAAGAGGAAATGGTGGAGCTTCTGCAGGAGGAAATGGGGCTTCCCACGCGCGAAGCCGTGCTTCACATGTTGGTGAAGCAGGCCATCCAGCGCGTCGCCATCACTTGCCCCACATGCGGTCATTTCGCGCGACGCACGGCCGAAGACAAGGCCCAATGCCGCTCTTGTCTTTCGGTGATCACTCTGAGTGAGGACATTTGGGAGGCGAAGGCGGACTTGAACGTGGAATAATTTCGTGCGCGCCGCGACTTGTGGCCGATAGAAAACGCGCACGAATTGGTTGTTCGATTAAGATGGCTTGGCGGCGGTAAGTTTTGGATGATCTAAAGTGTATGAAGGGCGCCGTTAACCGTCAGCGTTCTCTCCACTTCTATTTGCGACGGCGATGACGGCGTTGACGCCGCGCGGGTTGGACGCTGGGTTCGGTGGGGGGCGGGGCCTGGGGTTTGTATTCGGGGATGGGTTGGGTGAGCAGTGCGGTCTTGATGGCGTTGATGTGTTTGGGCGTGCTTCCGCAGCACGCGCCGATGATGTTCACGCCCATCGCGGCCATGTCCAGCGCGTATTCGGCCATGACTTCGGGCGTGCCGTCGTATACGATCTGGCCATCCACATATTGGGGCAAGCCCGCGTTGCTCTGGGCCATGAGGAAGACGCCCTCGGGTTTGGCCGCGGCCATCTCGCTGATCACGCGGCGGGTCTCGTCCGGGCCGTTGCCGCAGTTCGCGCCGATGATGGTCACGCCCAATGCGGCCAGCTCGCGCACGGCCTGGACCGGTGAAACGCCCATCATGGTATGATAGTTGGTGTCGAATGTCATGGTGGTGGCGATGGGTTTGTCGCTGACGCGACGAATGCCCTCGACCGCGGCCTTCACCTCTTGCAGGTCGCTCATGGTCTCCACCACGAACAGGTCCACCCCGCCTTCGTCCAGTCCCGCGGCCTGCTCTGCGAACGCGTCCACAGCTTCTTCGTAGGTGAGATTGCCCATCGGCTCGAACAACTCGCCTGTGGGGCCGATGGACCCGGCCACGAACACCTCGTCTCCGGCCGCTTCACGCGCCAGGGCCGCGCCGGCCTTGTTCAGTTCATGCACCCGGTCTTGCAGGTCGTGCAGCTTGAGGCGAAAGCGATTGCCGCCAAAGGTGTTGGTTTCGATCATTTGCGAGCCGGCGTCGATATAGCCCTGATAGATGGCTCGCACGACATCGGGACGCTCCACGTTCCACAATTCGGGCGCGCCGCCGCTTGTCAGACCGGCCTGTTGCAACATAGTCCCCATCGCGCCATCGCCGATGAGGAAAGGGTTGGTTTTTAAGAATTCGTAGATGTTTCGAGTCATGGTTTTTTTGAGGGTGGATAGACTATGAGTGACGCTCACGTCAACACGGATTGAGTGTCTTTCGCCTAGGCGCCGAGGATTTCTTGAGACCAGTCCCGATAATAATCTCGGCGTAACAAAAATCATTGTAGCATAGCCGCGACTGCGAACCAAACAATGCGAACTTCATAGTCCCCCCATCGTCTTATTCTCCCATCGTCCGGTTTTCATGGCGCAGACATCCTGCTCTCATGGCGATTTTGTGTTAAATCAACAAAAAGCGGGCGTCGCCAATACTGGAGACGCCCGCTTCATCCTTGAATCTTTGATCTTCAATTCGGTTGGTTTCTCAAGCCGGAACCAGTTCCTGACCCAACATTTTGGCCTTTACGGCCTCATAACCCTCGTCTTCCAATTCGGCCAGGAATTTCTCGGCCTCCATTGCGGCCATGGCGCCCTGGCCCACGCTGGTCGCGACCTGGCGGAAGTGATTGTCTTGAATCTCGCCGGCCGCAAACACGCCCGGCACGCTGGCGTGCATATTGCGGTCGGTGACGATGTAGCCGTCCTTCATCTCCAACTGGCCCTCGAACATCCAGCCGTTGGGTTCGTGGCCGATGAAGATGAACACGCCCTCGGTGGGGAACTCGCGCGTCTCGCCGGTCTTCACGTTTTTCAGAGTCACCGAAGCCACCGCGCCGCTTTCACCGGCATTGATGCTGGTGACAATCGTATCCCAGATGAAGTCGACTTTTTCGTTTTCGAACGCGCGTTTTTGCAGGATTTTGCTGGCGCGCAATTCGTCGCGGCGGTGGATGATGGTGACCTTATCGGCGAAGCGGGTGAGGAACAGGCCCTCTTCCAACGCGCTGTCGCCGCCGCCCACCACGACGACATCCTTGCCGCGGAAGAAGAAGCCGTCGCAGGTGGCGCAATAGCTTACGCCTCGGCCCACCAATTCTTGTTCGCCGGGCACTTGCAGCTTGCGCGGGGTCGCGCCGGTGGCGATGATCACGCTCTTGGCCTGATATTCGCTCCCGCTTTGGGTGCGCACCACAAAGGGATGGCGGGTGAAATCCACCTCGCTCACATAATCGTATTCGATGCGCGCGCCGAAGCGCTCGGCCTGCTTCTGGAACCGCTCCACCAACTCAGGGCCGGGCAAGCCTTCGGGAAAGCCGGGATAATTTTCCACTTCGTATGTGATGGCGACCTGGCCGCCGATGTCGTTGCCGGTGAACAGCAAGGGTTTCAACTGCGCGCGGCCGGCATAGATGCCTGCGGTGAAACCGGCCGGGCCGCTACCGATGATGATGACGTTTTCGATGGACATTGCTCGTTATTCTCCGTGGTTGCTGGATAGATTTTGTTTCCAAATCAAGATCAACTGAGATGATATGATAGCCGGTTGGCTGTCAGCTGGATGACCTCCCTTTTGACGCGCTTGTTTGCGCTTTCGTTACATCAGCAATGGGGTTGCAATGGGGCTATGTTAGGGATTAGGCTCTGGGGGTGGGGCGGTCCAGTTCGCCCAGCGCGTTCATGACCAACGCCAATATGACCACCGCGGCCGTCTCGGTGCGCAGGATGCGCGGCCCCAATCCAACCGGCTCCACGCCCTGTGCGCGGGCGAATGCGATTTCCTCGGGGGCGAATCCGCCTTCCGGGCCGACGAAAATTGTAACCGGCCAGGTCGCATTCGACAAACAGGCGCTCAAGGGCCGCGAGGCCGCAACCGAGGGCAACAGGGCCAGGCCGCGGCGGGCCAGGACGGCCTCTTTAAATGAGACCGGTTCGGCCAGGTGCGGCAATTTGCCTCGACCGCTTTGCTCGGCCGCCTCGCGGATGATGCGCCGCCAACGTTGAAACGCGGTTTCGCTCACCGAACGGCGCACCGTGCGCCGCGTGATCATGGGCTGAAAGTGCGTCACGCCCAGTTCCACGCCTTTTTGTAAAACCCACTCGAAGCGTTCGCCCTTGGCCATGGCCTGACAGAGAATCACATCCCCGCGCGGCTCGCCCTCTGCGGTCAAACGCTCCAAAACGCGGCCTCGCGTCTCGCGCTTGCCCAGATGCTCCAACGCCACCCGATAACATGCGCCCTGGCCATCCAACACCCACACCTCGTCTCCGCTTTTCAATCGCAGCACGCGGCGGATCTGCCGCGCCTGGTCGTCCGAAAACCAGACCACGCCCTCGCGGATCGCGTCGGGGGGGAGAAAAAAACGGTGCATTCTCGGCCAATTTACAATTCGGGCAAAGAGATCAATCTTTTAACGCGCGATAGAGCATCTCCTTCCAGCGAACGGGGTCGATTTCCCAACAGACCTCGATATTTGGTTCGCGGGGGCCATGCCAGTTGGGGTCGCGGTAGGGTTCGGTGCGGGTGACATGCAGCTCATCGACGATGGTCATGCCGCGCGTGAGGGGCTCGCAGGAGACCTCGACAAAGTGCATACTGCTGCGCGTGCACACACTTGGATCCAGAGCGACCGACATGGCCACCGGATCGGGCAGGCCCAAACCGGGATCGCCTTGCAAAACCATGCATGCCTCCAAAGCGTGTTTGTTGCAGTCGATGGCGAAGCGCGCCCGTTCTGTGCCAAAAGCGTATACATAGTCCATTTCGTCAGGCGTGAGCGCGGCCGCGCCCCGGCACAGCTCCCAACCAATCATCATGATCTTCATGCCCGAATGAAAGACAATGCGCGCGGCCTCGGGATCGCACCAGATATTATATTCCGCGGCCGGCGTTATATTGCCCACCGACCAGGCCGCGCCGCCCATCACGTAACATTGTTTCACCCACCTGGCCATTTGCGGCTCCAGTTGCAGGGCCGTGGCGATGTTGGTCAGCGGCCCCAGCGTCACCAACGTGATCTCGCCCGGCGCTTCGCGAAAGCGGCGCACAAGTTCGGTGACCGCGTGGCCATCGGCCGGCGGGCGTTTGGGTGGGGGATAGTTCATGCCGCCCATGCCGTCCGGGCCGTGAAAATAGTGGGCGTGAAAAACGTCTCGCACCAGGGGACGAGTGCAGCCTTCGTAGACCGGCGTCTCCTGGCCACATAATTCGACCGTGTAACGGGCGTTGATGCCGCCCTGTTTTACAGGCATATTGCCCGAGACAATGGTGATCGCGTCCACCTGCACATCGGGCCATTGCAGCGCCATCAAAATGGCGACCGCGTCGTCGGAAGCTGTGTCAGTGTCAATGATGAAACGTCGCATGGTCATATTGGTGGGTATGTAAGAAGCGAGAGGACGGAGGTCGAATAAATAACTTAAACCATGTCCATATGAGCAGGAGCTCAACGGCAAACAAGATCAATAAGGCAAGCCTGTCTTGCCAACCAATACGGTGCTCTCCATAAAACTCGGTCGGTGTTTGTAGCTCAGGTGGAGGTGAAAACTGATTAAGCGCTTCCTGGGGAGTTGCATAATAAGTTACCTGAGCCGATGTGAGGTCCAGTACAAAAGCTCCAGACTTTTTACTGACGCCAACGATGAAATCTTCGATTTTCGTTAGCTTGATTACGTCGGCAATGACCACGCCTTCTCCGCTTTTGGTGATGGCTCCATCGTCAGTCGTATCAATCATAATGAAGGCGTAATCATCATCGATCGGGATCAGCCATGTGTCACCTATGCCGGGATCTACATTCCGCACAGCTTCTGAATAGAGCGCATAAAACATCCACCAGGTCAAGCCGACGCCGATAACCAAGAAAGGCAAGAGTCCGGCAAGCAATGCTCGGAGTACGGAAGGATGTCCTCTTCGACGCCCCCAAAACCAACTCCATAGGGTCAAACCAATCGCGATGGGAACGCCAAAGCAGGTAAAGATAATCGTCCATCCGACAAGCACCAAGCCAATGCCCATGTTTAACCATCCTATCGTTCTGGGTGCTTAGAGTAAAATCAGATCATTGCGATGAATCACCTCTTCGCCATATTCGTAGCCGAGGATTTGTTCGATCTCGCGGGAGTGATGGCCCTGGATGCGGCGCACGTCTTTGGCGCAATAGTTGGTGAGGCCGCGCGCGATCTCGCGACCGGATGGATTGTAGACGCCGATGGTGTCCCCGCGCTCGAAGTCGCCCTGCACCGCGGCCACGCCAATGGGCAACAGACTGCTTCCCCGACGCGTCAGGGCCGCGGCCGCGCCCGCGTCCACCACGATGTGGCCGGAAGTGGTGTAACCGGCCAATAGCCAGCGTTTGCGGCTTTCGGGGCGGGTGGCGGCCGGCAAAAAACGCGTGCCGATGGCCTCGCCCTGGGCCAATCGGATCAGCACATCGGGCAGATAGCCGGGCGCGATGATCACGGTGGCGCCGCCGCGCGTGGCCGTTTCCGCGGCCTGGAGCTTGGTGGTCATGCCGCCGGTTCCCAGGCCCGTGCTGCTTCCTCCCGCGGCCGCCAAGAGCGCGTCGTCGATGCGTTCGACCAGGGGAATAAGTTCGGCGTCGGGGTCTTTGCGCGGGTCGGCCGTGAAAAGGCCGGGTTGATCCGTGAGCAACACCAACAAATCGGCCTGTGCGAAGGTGGCGATCATGGCCGAAAGGTTGTCATTATCTCCCACGCGAATCTCCTCGGCCGTGACCGTGTCGTTCTCGTTGATGATGGGGATGATGCCATGATCGAGCAGGGCTTGAAGCGTCTGGCGGGCGTTGAGATAGCGGCGTCGAATCTGTAAATCCGCGCGGGTGAGCAGCATCTGGCCGGTGTGAATGCCGTAAATCTCGAAGAACTGGCCGTAAATCCGCATGAGCCGCGGCTGACCCAGCGCGCTGAGCATCTGCTTGGCCGGCACATTGGGCGGCAGTTCGGGAAAGCCCAGTTCCTCTTTGCCCGCGGCCATCGCGCCCGAGCTAACCAGGATCACGTCGATGCCGCTGGCGTGCAGACGCGCGCATTGCCGCACCAGTTCCAGCAAACGCGGCCGGTTGAGATAGGGCGTGTCCGCGGTGAGCACGCTGGTTCCCAACTTGATCACCATGCGTTTGTAGGAACTTTGGATCGGCGTTAAGGGCATAGTCGATGAGAGAATTCAATACAACTGCTCATACCACGATTCCATGAGCGCTTCGAGGGTGGCCAGCACGTCCGCGTCGGCCGGCAATTGGCCGGGAAGATACCGCTGCACCAGCGCGGTCACGGCCTCGCGCCACAGATCGGCCTGCTGGGTCAGTTCCTGGCGCTCGAATTCCATCTGACCTTGCAGGTCCTCCAGTTCCTGCTTCAATTCGGCCAATTGCTTCTCCAACTCCGCGGCGCGGTCTTCGTCGCCGGCCTCAGGCCAGATGAGATAACGCTGTGGGTTGGTGTAGCCATTCCAGCCATCGTTGGTCTTGTATGGATTCACTCTCAGGCCAAAATGAAGATGCGGGCCCGAGCTAAACCCTGAATTGCCGGAAAGCGCGATCTTTTGGCTCTTGCGCACCTTTTGATTCAGTTTCACATCGATGCGACTAAGATGCGCATAGAGCGATTGCCCCCATTTGTGCTCCAATTTGACGTGCAGCCCGAAGCCATCGGGCGCGTCCTTCACCAGCACCACCTTACCCCCATCCACAGCCTTGATGGGCGTGCCCTCGGGCATGCTCCAGTCCAGACCATTATGGCCGGGCAGCCCCAGACGCTTATAGACTTCGGGGCGTTCGCCGAAGCCTTGCGTGAGACGGTGGGAGCCGTCGAAGGGGAGTCGGAGCTTGAGGGAGGGCATGGTTCATTCGTCCTTGGACGATGGACA
>JAADII010000170.1 GCA_013151415.1 Chloroflexota bacterium | reverse complement strand
GTTCTTCTCGACGCCTGACATTGACGCCGCGGTCTGACAGGAACGCTTCGACGGTCTCGAGCCCGCCATGCACGTCTTCGCAAAATGCTTCATAAGTCATATCCAAAAACCGGTGGGGGCCGATAATGGCGCGGGCCTGGTCGACGCCTTCATAGATGGCGATGATTTGCTCGACGACCTGTTCGTGGGGAGGCAAAGAGAGGAGTTCATCCACGCGAGGGGGGCGGGCCGACCACCACGTATCGTAATGGCCAAAGGTGCGTTTGCGCGCGTGAAGCAATGATCGAGCCAGGGGCAGCGGTCGCCGGTGGAGCACGAGAAACAAGGCTTCGGGCAATGCCTGAGCCAATGGAAGCAGGCGCAGCGCATTCATGAGGTTTTTGAACAACAGCGGGCGTTGCGCGGCCTGACCAAACCGGCGTATGGCGAGGCGAAACGCCTTTTGGTTGGCTTCATCCAGTTCGCGAATCGCCTGGGGATCGCGCGGGAAGAAACGATACCAAAATGGCGCGCATTCGCTGGGCGCGGTTTTGCCGTGGGTCTGGCCATGAAACGAGCGATAGCTCCATTCCGAGCGAGGGATCAGGGGGAAAAGCCAGCGCTCCACCAGAGAGGGCGCGCAGAAAAAACGACAATGCAGGTTGCTGAGATAGGCGACATCAAACGCCTGCACCAAAACCTGGTAGAACAGCGTGCTTCCGCACCGGGGCGCGCCCAGAATGAAGATGGGCGTTTGCGGAAGGGGAGCCTGGATCGCGCGCAGTTGCGTAGTTTCCAGATGATGAAGACCGGTGTTGAGACCGCGCCAAAAGAGGCGCGAGAGACGCGAGGGCAAGATCATGGCGGGGGGGAAGTGGGTTCATCGTCGGCGTTTTCTTCATAGGGCGGCAAGCGCTTGATGATGCGCGCGGGGATGCCGGCCAGCAGAATGTCATCTTCGGTAAAACTATGGGTGACCACCGCGCCGGCGGCCACGACCACATGATTGCCCAGCCGAACGCCGGGCAGGATGATCGCGTTGGCTCCCAGCCAGCAGTTGTCGCCGATGACAATGGGCTGCGCGGGTTGATAACGATGATAGTTGCAGATATCGTGATTCATGCTGATGATGGAGACCCGCGGCCCAACCCAGACGTTTTTTCCGAAGATAATGCCATTACGCGCATCGAGATGACAACCGTGAGAGAGGCCCGGCGCTCGCGTGCCCCGCTGAATGTTTTCCGGAGCGATGACATGAGTCGTCCAGTGAACCGGCCAAGGCACATGCGCGTTGATGCGAAGAACTTTCTGCAAGATGACGTGCTTGAGCAGCAAGCGCGGGGGAAATTGTGGGTTGGCGAAGCCGGACCCAAACATGCCGAGGAAGCGCAGAACAAGTTTATGGACAAGGGCGCGCAAGTTCATCATGAGCCGCTCGTGAACAGAGAGCGCAATTGAGGTTCTGAACGCCACTGATGGATGAAATATAATGTGAGCGCAAGCAACGCGGTCAACAATGTAAGCCACGGAGACGCCTGAAAACGATCGAGCAGGAACAACAACGCGCCCGCGGGCGCCAAAGGCCAGCCTTTTTGCCACAAAATGCCGGCAATGTCGCGCAGCGCCACGCCTGTGACTTTCATAATAAAGATGCTAAGAAAACCGTACAGCAAGACGCCGGAAAGGGCAAACAAAGCCAGCATTAAGCGAGCGCTGCCCAGATAACCTCCCAGGCCCAAGGCAAAAAAGCGAGAGGCAAGGATGGCCGCGTTGAGACGAAAGCCCCATTCCTGGCGTTCCAAAACACTGAATAGCGTGCTCATGGGCGATGAAATAAACCAAAAGAATATCCAGGGCGCAAGAATTTGCGTGTACACGCCGGCTTCATGCCAACGAGCGCCAAAAGCAACGCTGAACAATTCAGGCGCGATGAAGATGAGCAACATCAGGGGAAAGAAGCTGAGCGTGACCAGATAGCGAAAGGTCGAGGCCACCACTTGGGCGAGGGAGCCTTCGTGTTTGGCCCGAGAAGCCCGCTGAAAGAAGACCTGGGCAATGGATGCGCCGACGATGCGCATGGGTAGTTCAACGACGCGGTTCCCCAGGGCGAGGAAACCCACTTCAATAGGAGAGAGAAAGTAGGCCAGGAAAAAGGTGGGCAGTTGCCAGGACACCGAGTTCATCAGCGCGGCCCATACATTGTATTTGGGGAATTTGCGATAGCGCTTGAGCGCGGCCAACATGCCGGCGCAGGTGAGATGATCTCGCGCAAGCTTTATCATGCGCCGCCAGCCGCTGAGCGCCAATGTTGTCGTCGCCACCACTTGGCCCGCGAGAATGCCGGCGATCAGTCCTCCGCCCGAGACATGTCCTGTTAGTCCCGCGCCCAATTGCACACCCACCGAGGCGCTCGATTGGGCCACGCGCGTGGCTGAAAGTCGCCCGAAGTGACGCTGGCGAGAATGCCAGAAGTTCAACACCGCCAGTTCGCCGCCAAAGAAGATGGAGATGGGCGCCAGCCAGAGGTAAGGAATGAGTTCATCCGCTCGGGCCCAGCGGGCCAGCGGGGGGCCCACCGTCATGGTGATAGGAATGAGCGACGCGCTGATGATCAGCACGATGCTCAAAGCCAACCCCGTTACATTGATGGCCTCCTTTTCCTCCTTGGGCAGCATGATGGCCAATTCATAGCGCAAGCCCACCACCTGAGTCAGGATTCGGGTGACCGCGATAAAAAGACCCAAGACGCCAAAAGCGGCGGGGCCATAGAGCCGGGTTAGAATCGGCGCGGCCAAAATGGTGATGACCTGCGCCAGGGTGGAACCCGACATCAATTTCAATGCGTCCAGGGCAAAGCTGCCGCGCGGCGGTGCTCTCATGCCAACGTCATCCGATTCTCCTGCCGAGCACGCGACCAAATGACTACGCGACTACGCGACCTCTCAATTCGACGGCGTCCACCAGTTTCCAAACATGCCGTAGCCCCCGTAAGCCAAAAGGATGGCGCGCAGCGTTTTGCCCACAAAGGTCGCGGCCAGAAAGGAGAACATGGGAAACTTGAGCACGCCGGCCACAATGCCGGCCAGATCGAAAAGGGGGTTGGGAATGAAGCTGAGAAAGATGAAGAGCCAGAGACCGTATTGTCGGGTCAGGTCGGCCAGGTGCTCGTAGCGCTCATGATGATCAGACAATACGAATTGACCCGTGGAGCCGGCCAGATAGCCCGTGAGTTCGCCCAACGCCTGTCCCGCGCCCACGGCCAGCCCCACGGCCAGCGGGTTGAGCGCGCCGCCAGCCGCGATGGGAATGAGCCAGCCGGGCGCGGGAAAGATGATGGTCGCGTTGGCTGCAAAACTCAGCACGAAAATGCCCAGGTAGCCGTACCGTCCCAGATCATGAATGCGTTGTGCATTCAGCACAATGAGCGCGGATAGGCCCAGCATGGCCGCCACCGCGACGATGCGCAATATGATGGGTTTGTACTTGGCCACCCAGGCGCGATTCATGAAGTCTGTTCTTCAATGATGATGGTGTTGATAAAATCGCCTTGCTCAATGGAAAAGAGCACTTCTTCCCCATCGATCAGGCGGCCGAACACGCTATGTTTGCCATCCAGCCAGGGCGTGGCCACATGTGTGATGAAAAACTGGCTTCCATTGGTGTTTGGCCCTGCGTTGGCCATACTAAGCACGCCGGGTCCGTCGTGTTTGAGGTCAGGGTGAAATTCGTCGGGAAAACGATAACCCGGCCCCCCGCGGCCGGTTCCTGTGGGGTCGCCGCTTTGGATCATGAAATCCTTGATCACGCGATGAAAGGTCACGCCGTCGTAAAAGCCTTCGCGAGCCAGAAAAACGAAGTTGTTGACCGTCTGCGGCGCTTTGTCCGCAAACAATTCTAGCGTCATATCGCCCCTGTCGGTTTTTATGGTGGCGACGTATTTCTTGGCGGGGTCGATTTGCATGGGAGGAGGGGAGGCGTATCGGGCCATAATCACGTATGCTCCTGTAAAGAAGAATGAGCGATGGACGATGAGACGATGGCGCCTCATCGTCCTATCGCCCATCATCTCTGGTCAGATGCTACTTCACCTCGATATCGATGCGTTCGATGGTTGTTCCTGGTTCTGTAGCGGTTTGAGGATCGCGCAGTTCGATCTTCTCCAACACGTCCATGCCCTCGATGACCTCGCCAAAGATAGTATGGTTGCTGTCCAGCCAGGGCGCTGGCGCGAAGGTGATGAAGAACTGACTTCCATTGGTGTTGGGGCCGGCATTGGCCATGCTAAGGATGCCGGCGCGATCGTGGCGCAATTCGGGAATGATCTCGTCTTCGAACATATATCCCGGGCCGCCCGCGCCAGAGCCTGTGGGATCGCCGCTCTGAGCCATGAAGCCCTCGATGACGCGATGGAAGGTCACGCCATCGTAAAAGCCATTGAGCGCCAGTAAAACGAAGTTGTTCACGGTGATGGGCGTCTTATCCTCGTATAGATCGACGGTGATGTCGCCCACTTCAGTGCGGATGATCGCGACGTAGTCTTTGTTGGGATCGATCTCCATCTCGGGCGCGGTGTTGTAATAGCCGTTGCGCGCTTCGGGCTCAAGATCGCTCAAAGGGCGTTCGCCTTCGGGCGGCATGGTGGGAGCGAGAGGCGGTGGAGGCGGGGTGGGGGTGGGCAGCCGTGAGGTCTCGGCCGTGGAGATGTCCACGCTTTGCAGCAGCGTTCCGGGCGATTCAGGGTTCTGAGCGGGATCGCGAATCTCGATCTGGCTCAACACCTCCAACCCTTCAATCACTCGTCCCAAAGGCGTGAAGCGCTCCGCCAACCAGGGCGCGGGTCCCAGCGTAAAGAAAAACTGGCCGCCGTTGCGATTGGGCGCGGATTGCGCGCTGCCCAGCCATCCTGCGTCGTCAAAAGCGGCTGTGGTCAATTCATCGTCCACAAAATAACCTGGATTGCCGTCGCCATTTTCCAAAGGATCGCCGCCCACCGCCACCAGGTCCTCGATAACTTGCCAGAAATGGGTGCCGTCGTAATAGCCGGCTCGGGCCAGGGCGATGAAATTGTTGACGTTGTTGGGCGCGAGATCGGGCGTTAATTCGACAACCATGTCGCCCACCTCGGTGCGGAATGTGGCCAGGTAAATGGTTCCCGGTTCGAGGATGTTTTCGGGCGGCGTATTCCAATAGCCCACCCGCTCTTCAGGCGCCATTGCGGCCATGAAATGGTCGTCGGCCGTGGGGTCAGGCGCGAAGGGTGTGGGTTTGGGCGTGGGTGTGGGCCGACGCGAAGTCTCGGCCTCGCTGATTTCGATGGTGTAGATGGCGTCGCCAGGGTTGTCGGCTCCGCTCTCGGGATCGCGACGCGTGAGCTTGTCCAACACCTCCATGCCCTCGATGACTTCGCCGAAGATGGTGTGCCGGCCATCGAGCCAGGGCGTGGGCGCGAAGGTGATGAAAAACTGGCTGCCGTTGGTGTCGGGCCCCGCATTGGCCATGGCCAGCAGACCGGGCCGGTCGAAACTCAGGTCGGGGTCGATTTCATCGGGAAAGGTGTAGCCAGGACCGCCGGTTCCCGTGCCGGTGGGATCTCCGGCCTGGGCCATGAAGTCGTTGATGACGCGATGAAAGGTCGTATTGTCGTAAAAGCCCTGTTCCGCGAGAAAGATGAAATTGTTCACGGTTTGGGGCGCTTTGTCGGCGTACAATTCGACCACAATATCCCCGCGTTCGGTTTTGATGGTGGCGATATAGATTTTGTTGGGGTCGATGCTCATGGCCGGCGGTTCGGGCCAAGACATGAACTCAGTCGGCGGCGTTTCGTCTGCTTTATCAGGTTGAGGCGCGTCCGCGCTTTCCGAGTCCGCAACCTGTTCGGTCGGAGCGGCATTTTCCGCCGGCGCGTCCGCGGGCGCGGCGTTGCACGCGGCCAAAACCAAGGCGACCGCGAGGAGCAGGAAAAGAATTTGAAGTGGTCGTTTGTTCAAGATGACATCCTTATTGAGTTGAGTGTGATGACAAACGATGGCGCAAGCGCGTTTCACGCGGATGAGCCACCGTCGTAAAAGATGGAATTTGGATGGCTTTCATGTTTGTTCGCGCACCCTGGGGCGCGCTGGTTGCAAAAACAATGAAAGTGAACGTTACGTATGGCTCATTATAACACAGCCCTCTTGAGATGGCAGAGGAAAAGAGGCTGAAACAAGGGGTTGCTTTTGGGCATTGCCCCAATGCGAACCCGCTTATAGACCCCTTGCCATGCACGATGCGCGCGAGTTTTTGCGGAGATGCGTCCCGAAGAGCGCGCCGTTCACTTGGATGCTCTTAACCATCGCCCCGGGTCGCCAAGACCCGCTCTAACCACCAGATGAGAGCCAGACAGGCCGCAACGACGATGCTGGCCACGAATAAGCTCTCCAGAATTGTGGCTTGTGAGATAAAAATGGCCACCATGCCAAACGCGCTGCTGAGAAGATAGAGCATGAGCACGGCTTCGCGTCGCGTGGCTCCCCGATAGACCAGGCGATGCGAAAGATGATCTTTGCCCGGCGAGGTGAAGGGATTGCGACCGCGACGCAAGCGCGAGATGATGACCAGTGTGGTGTCTAGGATGGGAACGCCCAACACCAATGGCGGAATCATCCATGTCACCAAGGGCGTATTCGTGGGAAAGCGAAGTTTGATGCCCACCGCGGCCAACAAGAATCCCAGAAACAAGCTGCCCGTATCTCCCATAAAAATGCTGGCCGGATTGAAATTGTAAACCAAAAAACCAAAACAAGCCCCCATTACAGCGGCCGCGAGCGCCCCAACGAGATATTGATCTGAAAGCGCGGCCAACAGCACAAAATAGGCGCTGGCCACCGCCGCCACCCCCGCGGAAAGTCCATCCATATTGTCTAGAAAATTGACCGCGTTGGTGATGAAAAGCACCCACACCAGCGTAAGGACGATGTTGAGAAGGGGCTGTTTGAACAACGCCACCTGCACGCCGGTGAAGATGAGAATCAATACAGGAATGGTTTGGCCCAGTAGTTTGGCCCAGGCGGGTAGCGTGAGACGATCATCCCAGAAGCCCAGAAACGAGATGAGCGACGCGCCCACAAAGATGCCCGCGACTTGATGCACATAGAAACGATCGCCAAAGAGAAACAGGGCCACGATGACGGCTGCATAAATGGCCAACCCTCCCAGCAAAGGCGTGGGCGCGACGTGCAGCTTGCGAACCGAAGGCCGGTCCACCATGTCGGCCCGGAAAGCCAGGCGCCGCGCCATTGGCGTGGCGGCCAACGCCAACACCAGCGCCGCGCCAAAGATGACGATGAGTTGGCTAATCATGTTTCATCCTTCGCCTAGCGCTTGTTCGAGCTGCTGGATCAATGCGTCCAGGCCTTGGGCTTGGGCTCCTTCAGAAACCAATTCGCGAGCGCGTCGCGCATAGGCCAACGCTCGTTCAAACTCCCCCTTTTGTTGATGAAGCAGAGCAAGGTTTTGCAATGTGCTGATGTCGTTGGGTGCAAGGGTTAGGGCTTGTTCATTGGCTGCAATGGCTTCGTCGATGCGTCCTAATTGCGCCAAAACATAGCCGCGTGCACTATGGGCTCGCACATCTCTTGGTCGCAGTTCGGCC
Source organism: Chloroflexota bacterium (assembly GCA_013151415.1). Taxonomy (GTDB): domain Bacteria; phylum Chloroflexota; class Anaerolineae; order J102; family J102; genus JAADII01. The sequence continues at coordinate 26,223 of JAADII010000170.1, read as the reverse complement.
GCGCGATCATAGGCCGCCAATGCGGCCTCCCAGTTTTGCTGCTGGCTTTCTAACTGACCAATGCGAAGATAGGTGTCGAAATAGTTGGGATCGAGTTCGAGCGAGTGTTGGAAAACCTCGCGCGCCTTTTCGATCTCGCCCAACTGCTGATACACGCTTCCCCATTCATTCCAAAGATGCGCGGCGTTGGGGCTGAGGCTGGTGGCCTGTGCATACGCCTCACTGGCCTTGAGCAGCTCTTCTCGCTGAGCCGCCGGATCGGTGAGCGTGGATGCTCGCGCGGCATGATAGCGCGCGAGATTGGCGCTGTGGTCTGTGTTTAGTGGGTTCAATTCTCGCGCGCGCTTTAGCACCTGTTCGGCCCGGTCCAAAAATGTCTGACGTTGCGTTGGATCCGCGCTTGTGCGGGCGCTTTCCAACAACGCCCGTCCGCGGAAAAGTTGATAATGATCTTCCTGAGGCGCCAACCTTGCAGCCATATCGTAAAATAGCAGCGAGGCGCTCCAATTGCGCCTTGCATCGGTGTTTTGTCCCAGCTTGAAATAGACATCGGCCCGAACCAGGTTGATGTTCACTCGCACAATAAGAAATAGCGCTCCCACCAACAACGCGCTTCCTACCAGAGCCGCCAGCCCGGCGCGTTGGCCCCAGGCGGCGGATGGACGCTCATTCACCAGATACAATGTTGCGGCCATGAGCGTTAGGAGGATGCCCAACCAGAGATAGAAGTTGACGATGTGATCGGCCACATGGGTGGCCCGCATCTCCACCGGCATGGAAGAAGGCATGGGCAGCAGACGCTGCGCCTGCACCAGACCGTAAACCAGCCATACGGTCAACACCAACCCTGCAAACATGGCCAGCCCTCGCGCCACATCGGCCGCGGCGTCGCGAGCCGACCAGGTTTCACCAATGGCCAGAATTATGGCGACCACAAAGGTGAAAAGCACAATCCACAATACGCCCGGTCCGGCTGTAGAACGGCCATCGACCAGATGAGTCGTCCAGGCGCGCCAGAATACAGTGAATGCGCTGTTTAGACCGGTTTGATTCGAGATGTAATCCCAATCCAAAACCAGGAAAATCAGCGCGGTGATAAAGGCGTAGGGCAAAAGGCGTCGCCACAACGGCGCGTGCATGGGCGGCGCGACCGCTCGTTGCGAGCGCGTTCTCCCGCGACGACCTCGTTTTCGCCGGGTGAGTTGAGGGGGCGATGGCGTTGCCGGCTCAGGATGAGGTTGCACCTGCGTCTGCTTCAAGCCCAAAGCAACCAGGGCCGCGATGAAGATAAAGAAATAAGTGCGCGTGGCCGCAATGGCGATGCCAAAGTGGATCTCTACGAAGTGTGCGATCACCGTGGCCAATAGGGCGATGATCAACATCTGACGCCGCCCCATTGCGTGCGCGCCCTCCGAGCCGCGCAGCGCGGCGATGGTGATATAGAGAAGCACGCCGAGGATGAAGCCCAGGGCCAATGTCACGCCTGCAAAATAGGGGACGCCCATCAAGATGGGGATGAGCACGCCGGCGGCGGCGAAAAATGTCAGCAGTCCGCCGAAGAGCAGGCGATCTCGCGGCTGGCGAATGAAACCCAGCCATTTGAGCGCGTAGTAAAACACCGAAGCGAAAAGCAAAATATAGGCCAAAAACCCGAAAACGCCCGTGATCACAAGACTGTCGAAGGTTTCATTGTGCGACCGATCGGGCGAGGCGTTGCGACGTTCCAACCCGCCTAATTCGGGCACATAGAAGCGGTTGTAGGCCACCCACATGGATTCGGGGCCATAGCCGATTAAGGGGCGAATGGGGTTGAGCGCGTCGACGCGGCCATCGGGAAACTCCAGAGGCGGATGAGGGGTGATCATGTCCACCACGCCTTGCCATATAAGCACGCGCACGCGACCTGTGCCCTGGTTGATGTCTGTCAATTGGGCCAGACGCCCCACATAAGGAATGTTTTTGAACTCCGCCAACGGACCCGCGCCCACATTGAGCGCCACCAACAAGGCGGCTACCATGGCCGCCTGCGTGACTACGCTCAGCCAAAGCCAGCGCCAACCGCGCCGGGTGAATAACGGAATGAGATAGAGCGCGGCCGCAACCATCATGCCCAGTAAGAGGGCGAGGCCGCCCACTATGCCCGGCAAGCGCAGCAGCGCCATTAGGCCAGCGCCCAGCGCAAGCAAGCCAAGCGCGCCCATGAGCGCGCCTGTCCCGATCTCTTTGACGCGCAGAGGGCCTTTTTCGGGCGCGAGTTGTCGGAGCTCGGTGAACACGAGCAACAAAAAGACATAGCCGCCCGCAGCCAACCCTAACCAAGGCCCGCGGCTTTGAGTGAGAATGATCGTCACCAACTGAAGGACGAGAATGAATAAAAGCGCGCCCGCGGCCAGCGCATCGGCCGAGTTGCCCTCTTCATCCAGCAACATGCGCCGCACAGCCGCAATGAGTCGCTCGATGGTCAAGGGAACGGCCATAATGAGATAGGCCGCCAGAAAAATGGCGTTGCCCATGTTGCCGGGCACGCGTTTCACGGTGTCTCCGCCCCAGGGCAACGGGTCCAGACCCACCCGCTGCAAAATTCCGTAAAGGGCGATGGGCAGGCTGGTGAGAATGATTGCATATTGCAATCGTTGCCATTGTTCGCGCGTGCGCAACCCATCTAGCGTCACCAGGAAAAAGGCCATGTAGCTCAGCATGGTGAAAGCGCCTTGCAAGCGCTGATATGATCCCCAAAAGCTTTGTCGCGGCGTGACCGAAAGCGCGGTGCTGAGCAAATAAGCCGCGGCCAGGGCCAGCACCATGGGAACCAATGGCTTGCGCCATAGGGGGCGCTCTTCGCCGCTTCGTTCACCCTGCTCCCGCCCCCAATTCGCCACTTTTTTCGCGACCCAGGCGCTGATGGCGATGAGCGCCAACGAACGCAAAATGCTGATCTTGTCCGGTTCGAATACGCGCTGTGAATAGACGTTGAAAAAAAGAGGAATGACGACCAAGGCGGCCAACCAGCTCGCCTCGATAATGGCGTCACAAATGGCTTCCAGGCGTGATTTCATAGCGGCTGCGGTTGAGTTTGTAGTGAAACGAAAAAAACCCTTTCAAATCAAATCATTCTGATGGTACATCAGCATGGCATTGCAGGCAAGGCGGGTGGAGCAAGGGGAGCGGCGCGGCGCCGCCGCGGATGAAGGCGGAAGCTGATGGAATGCGACTTTTTCATTTTAGCCGCGTTCTCTGACGCGCGGCAACCATACATCGCGACACCAGGCCCAGGTGGACGCCAGCCCCTCGCTTAGCCGCGTCTGGGGCGTCCAGCCCAGAGTTTCGCGCGCGCGCGTGATATCGAGCACCAGTCGCGGCACATCAAAAGGGCGCGGAGGTCTGTGATGAATGATGACTTTGTGTTGCGGGCCGGCGATGCGCATGATCTCGGCCAATAGCTGATTCAGGCTGATGGGTTGGCCGCCGCCAATGTTGTAGATGGCCGTTTCCGCCGGATGGTGCGCCGCCAGCAAGAACGCTCGCACCAGATCGGAGATATGGAAAAAGTCGCGGATGATCGCGTCGCCATCACCCCAAATGGTGATGGGGCGTCCGGTGAGGATGCGGCCCATGAACACGGCCACCGCGCCTTGACGCCCGAGCGGGTCTTGCCAGGGGCCGTAGGGCGCGGAAGGGCGCAGGATCGCATATTCCAGTCCATGCAGCCGATGGTAGAGCTCGATGTATTTCTCGGCAGCGAGTTTGGTGACGCCATAGGCCGAAATCGGTTCTTTGGGATGGTCTTCCGATACGGGTAGACGAGTCACCAGCCCGTAGATCGCGCCGCCGGTCGAGGGAAAAAGAATGCGTCGCACCCCGCGCTCGCTGGCCGCTTGCAGCAATCGCACCGTGGTGATGAGATTTGTCTGAATATCGTTGACCGGGTGTTGGGTCGCTGATTCGGGAATGTGCGCCCAGGCCAAATGATAAATCGCGTCCACCCCTTCCAATAGTTCGTCTTTGGCCAGCAGTTTCAGCAGGTCGCCGCGTTCGAAACGGATGCGCGGTAAATCGCTTAGCCAGGGCGGAGGCGGCTGGCGGTCGAAAACCAACACATTGTGGCCGAGTTTGCTCAGATGATTCACCAGGTGGCCGCCGATGAAACCGCAGCCGCCGGTGACGAGAACTGTGCTCATGGATATCCGTAGTTAGAAGTCAACAGCCGGTCAAAAAAACGGTGTATCTGGCCTCGAATCGGTGCGCATTCGCGGCGGCCGATCTTTGCTGGGCGGAAAAACCGTAAACATCGTTTACGGTGAGCCGATGGGGTTTAATCGCATGTTTGCGGCGCGAGCGCGCAGGCCTGGTCGGGAATGGGGGGCGGAGCGACGACAATAGCGCCGAGGGGAAACTCATCGCCTTGGATCTGGCCGGATGCATCCACCCATGGCAAACGAGCGCCGCTTTCATAATCGTAAAGGCCAAACACAAGCGAAAGGCGTTTGCCCGCGGGAGAGTCGTTGGGGACCGATAATTGTCGCCAGTCTCGGATGGGCTGGGCGTTTTCGGTTTGGATGAAAACGCGAGGCGGGCCGTCGCTTTGCGAGATCAACTGTTCGCCATCGCGCAGATGCACAAACAGCGCGTATTTCTCGGGAAGCGCATCTGACCAGCGCAAATATACATCGAATCGACGCCCGGCCGCCACAGGTTTGTTGGGGGTCCAAATATCGATGCTAAGCGCTTGACCATTGGGGGCAAGGAAGGTCGCGCGCGTGCGGCGCAGAGCGGGGTCGTTGTCAGGGGCCAACTTCAGAGGGCGCAGACGTTCATCGATGCGTCGGTAAGCGCCGACCAGGGCCAAGGTGTTGTCGGACGAAACAAGCCAAGGCGATTCGGTCATGACCAGATCGATGGGCAGCCGCGACGCGGGTTCGAAGGGATTGGGGCCATGAACCACGCCCACGGCCGCTCCCCACACCGCCGGCAGGAATAGCCCCATGGTTTCGATGCTGATCACATCGCCGGGTCGCCAGCGGTTGGGAGGATGCCAAATGAGGGCGGGGGGCGCCATATCGTCAAAGGTGTAGAGCAATTCACCGTTGGGCGCGCGCAGCTCCAACCAGGGGCGCACTGTCTCGGGCGCGAAGTTTTCCCCCACCAACCAACGTGTGAGCACGCGGGTTTGCCGCCATGCGGGCCAATCGATGACATCGAGACCAAGAAATGTCAGGGGCCGCTCTGTCGGAGCCTCGCCGCGCGCGCGGACAAAATCGTAAAAGGCGTCGGGTATGGCTTTGTTTGGCGAGCCGCGACGCAGCAGAAGATAGCCATCGGCCCCGTCCTCCACGCCCCAATCCCCCGCTAACATGGCCATCACTGTTTCGCGTAGGTCGCCGGGAGCCATATCAGTATTGCCTGTTACGTCGATAAGCGCCCATTGGGCTGGGGGGTCGGCTTCGAGACCGGCCGGGAATTTGTACGCGAAGCGGCGGTGACTTATGTGAGGATGGATGGCCGCCGTCGCGCTTACGGCTGCATCTTGGGGAATTTGCGCGGTGAAGCGTTCGAGCAATCGATGATGCGCGGTGATGGTTGCAGGATCATAGCGACCGCCTAGCGGCCCGCGCCCCAAACGCACATAGCTTGCGCCGGCCCAGGCGAGCAACCAGATGGCCAATAACGTCGGCAAATAGCGCTGTATGGAGCGTTGCCCCCTCCGCCATCGGCGTCCCGCGGCCAACAAGCGCGCCATGCCATAGGTCGCGGCCACGGCAAAGTAGGGCGTCAGAGGCGCGGAATAGTGAAATTCGCCATAATATTGGGCGGGAAAAGCGCTGAGCAGATTGGCCAACAGCACCGGCAGCGCCAGCGCCAACACATCCAGCCCCAACAGGCTCAAGAACCCAAATCCGGCCAACAGGATGAACACATAGCGCAGTCGGGCCGGCTCTGTGGCGATTTGCCACACGAGCCCTGGCCGCGTGAGCATGCTGCGCACGATGTCTAGCGGCGAATCGCCCAGCGCGCCGTAGCGATTGAAATAGGTGGACTGTTCGACGCCGTAGGCCTCGGCCGCATATGCAGGCACAATGACAAAGGTGGCCACATAGAACCAGATCAGCGCCGCGGTCAATAGGATCGCGCCGACCGCCACGCCCCTTTGGTCCGCGGTTCCTAATTTTTGCTCGCGTCCGGCCCGCCAGGCGCGCCAGGCAGCCCACAGGCCCAGCCCCGCGGCCAGCAGCGCGGCCTCCTCTTTCACCGCGGCCACCAACAGGGCGGCGAGCGCAAATTGCCCCCAGCGCTTTTCTTCCACCGCCCAAAACGCCCACAGAATCAGTGGAACCGCCAACGGTATGGCATGAAATTCAGTCAGCACAGCCGATTGAAGTTGTGCGTTGAGCAAATAGGCCGCTGCAAGGGCCAGCGCCAATCTCGAACCGAGCTTGCGTCGCGCCAGCTCGAACAAAGGCCATGCTCCCAAGGCGACCAGAACAACCTGCAAGAGCAACAGTGCTCTCACGTCATCCCATAGCCAAAACAGCGGGCTAATGAGCGCGAAAATCGGCTCTACGTGGTCGGTGAAACGCACCGACTGCCCGTTCTCCTTTGTAAATTCCAACAATCTTCCCCGACTGGTGTTCCAGATGGCTTGGTCGATTTGCCCCAGGTCGGATTGATGCGTGCGCATGCCCGCGTGAAGATCGAAGGCCATCTTCGCGAAAACCGCGATGAAGGCCAGCATAAGCGCGAGTAAAAGGAGGCGATGACACCTTTCTCGAGCGCAAAGATGGGAGGCGAGCGATCGGGGTGCGGAGCGCTCGGGCGCGTGTTGAGCATTCATACGGCCTCGAAGTATACTACAGACTCTGTTTACTCTCTAAGCCCTGATCGGTGTACAATTGCCAGGCGGCAGCATGTCACAGGCCGCGACCGGCTGCACGCCGGTGATGGATGAAAAAACGATAGAACGAACCCATCGCTTTCCACACCATGCGTCCGGCGGAGCAAAAATGCTTATCATTATCAATCCTTACGCCAATCGCGGGGACAGCAAGCACCAAATTGATCTGGCCCTGCAAAAGTTATCGCAAAGCGGCCTCGATTACGAGATCAAATTGACCGAGTATCGAGGCCATGCCACGGAATTGGCTGCACAGGCCTATCGCGACGGCGTTTCTGTGGTCGCGGCCGCGGGCGGCGATGGCACAGTGCACGAGGTGGCCAACGGTCTTTTGCGCGCGGCCGAAGGCGTTGAAGGAACCATTGCCAGCGCTCTCGCCGTGTTGCCCATTGGCAGCGGCAATGATTTTAGTTGGGGCGTGGGCATTGGCTCCACGCTCGACGCGGCCATAGCCAAACTGCGTCGCGGCCAAACTCGCGTCATCGACGTGGGCTACATCGAGCCGGACACGGCTCCATCGCGTTATTTCGTCAATATTGTAGGCGCAGGCTTCGATGCTCGCGTGAATATCGAAGCGCACAAGATCAAACGTCTGCGCGGATTCGCCATCTATTTGGCCGCGGTGCTCAAGACGCTCTCCATTTATCATCGCACCCCGCGCACTCAGCTGCATTTCAATGGCAGCGTGTTGGAGATCCCGTTGTTTATGGGGTTGGTGGCCAATGGACCGCGGTTGGGCGGGGGTTTTTTGGCCGCGCCCGAGGCCGCTCAAGACGATGGCCTCTTCGATCTTTGTCTGGTGACAGACATTGGACGTTTCGAGGCGCTTCCTGTCATCCCCAAATTGATGAAGGGAGAGCACACAACCCATCCTAAAGTGATCATGGCTCGCGCGCCCGAGGTGATCTTCGAATGCGCCGAAGGTTTTCCCTCGGAAGCCGATGGCGAGATGGTGGGCGAGGAAATTTATCGCATGAAAGTGAGTTTGATTCCCAAGCGGTTGAAGGTGGTGGTATGAGTTTGCTTCATGGTCTCACCATCTGGAATGTCTTGCTGGGATTGAGCGTGGGCTATCTGTTGGGTTCGTTCCCCAGCGGGGTGGCTATGGCGCGGCTGTTTGGCGGCCCCGATCCTCGCACATTGGGCAGCACGCACACCGGAGCAACCAATGTCTTTCGCAATGTCAACCGGTTGGCCGGCGTTGTCACTGGCCTCATAGACCTGGGCAAAGGCGCGCTGGCCGTATGGCTGGTGTTGCAAATCGTCCCCAATCCCTGGATGATCCCGCTTGCCGGCATGGCGGCTGTGGCTGGCCATTGTTGGCCGGTTTTCACCCAGTTTCGGGGCGGGATGGGCATTGCCACCGCGGGGGGATTGGCCCTTTGGTTCTTTCCCTTACTCATCCCCATCTTTCTCGCGCTTTATTTCCTCATCCAGCGTTTCGTCCGCCATCAGGCTCGCACTGTGATGCTCCTCACGGCCTTTATCCCTTTCATTCTTTACTTGCTCGGCGTTCGCGGCCCCCAACTCACCCTGGGCATCGGCATTTCTCTTATCCTTATCGTGCGCTGGTCTAGCGATTTCAACCGCGTTTACGATTGAGGTCTTCTCGCCCCGAAATTTCGTCCATTCCAGCCGGATTATCACCACTTGAGAATACATGATCCACAAAAATAGCAATGTGCTGAGCGCGGCCGAAAGATTATAGCTAAAGAGCAAACGGGATTTGTATCTTTGAATGGCGCTTCGCCATTGGTCGATGTCGGCCAGAAGCGTTTCGATGTTCTGTTGGATAGCGGCCAACCTTTCGTCGATGCGACCGGTGACGCCCAAGAGAACGTTTCCCAGTTCCTGAGTCCATTGCGTTTTGCCTTCCACCACCGAGGCGTCGAGCGTGTCGTTCAATTGTTGGATATCCGCGTTCAATAGCGTGAGGTCTTGCAACACTTCCTCCACTTCGCCGAGATTGGGCGCGTTTTCCTGAACGAATGGAATGTCGTTGGCGAATTGGACGATGGCGTCGATGGCGACCAACCCCTCGCGGACCGGAGCGATGGCCGCGTCGATCTTCTCTACTGTAGGTGCGAGACGCCTGTCCAGGCGATTGTTGAGCGCGGTGAGCGCCGGGCTGTTTTGGGCCATATTCTCCCCGATATCTCGCAACGTTTGCTCGGTTTGGGCGATCTCCTGGCGTCCATCCAGCACCAGCGCATGAACGCGCTGAACGCCGGTTTCAGCAATGGCCGCGCCTGTTTCCACAACAGAGAACGCCTTCAGCGTGATGTCGGTGACCGCGCGCGCCGCATACCATGAACCCAGAATCCCCATCAGACTAAGGACGATGGTCAAGATGGCCGGGGCGACCAGGAGAAGACGAAGATGTCGTTTTGTTTTCATAAAGAAGCCCTGAACAATCGGGATGACGCGAGATGCGTATTATTGGAGGATTGTTTTAATCGCCTCAATCGCCTCCTCGCGAGTGACGTCATCGTGCACCGCGACGCGGCCGATTTCGTGAGGAAGCACAAAGCGCAGACGTTTGCCGCGACGTTTCTTATCCGCGCTCATGGCCGCGTAGATTGCATCAGCATCGAGGTTCGCGATATGGGTGGGCAGACCCAGTCGCTCCACCACCGCGCGCACCAAACGCGCGGTTTCGGGCGAACAATCTTCGCGCGCAGCCGCCAGCTCGGCCGCCGCGATCAACCCCAGGCCCACCGCCTGACCGTGAGGAACGGCATAGCCGCTGACTTGCTCGATGGCGTGAGCGAAAGTGTGACCCAAATTAAGGTGCGCGCGTTCGCCTTGTTCGTAGGGATCGTTTTCGACCACGCGTATCTTCACCCGCAAAGCCCGCGCCAGCATCGACTCCAACGATTCGGGCCCTTCGCCATAAAGTTGGCCAAACAGCTCGCGATCGCCGAGAATGCCATGTTTGACCACCTCGGCCAGCCCGTTGCGAAATTCCTCGGCCGGAAGCGTGTTGAGCAAATCGGGATCCACGATGACCAAATCGGGCCATTTGAACGCGCCCACGAGGTTTTTGCCCTGGGGTAGATCGACCCCGGTTTTGCCACCCACCGACGCGTCGACCATGGCCAGCAGCGAGGTGGGTATCTGCACGAAGTGAACCCCGCGCAAATACGTTGCGGCGGCAAAACCGGCCATATCGCCCACCACGCCGCCGCCCAACGCCGCGATCACGCCCTGTCGATCCATGCCGGCGGCCACCAGTTCATCATAAATGCGACCAATGCTGGCCAGATTCTTATATTGTTCGCCCGCTGGCAAGGTGATGAGATGGGTGTGATAGCCGCCTTGGGCCAGGGCTTCGAGCAAAGGGTCGGCCCAATGCGCCGTCACATTTTCATCGCTGACCACGGCCACCATGCCCGCCAGGCCGCGTTCGGCCAACAGCGCCGGCGTCTCGCGTAACAGGCTTCGTCCCACCAAAATGTCATATCCGCCGCCCCCAGGCGTAGACACCGGCAACTTGAGCACGCCGCCTAATCCCCGTTGGGCCAGTGCTATGACCTCATCGGCCACCTCCCCGATCGCGCGATTTGTGGTGTCAATGCGGTAGGGAATCTCAGCATAGGCCGCGGCCCGTTGATTGATGAGATCGACGATGCGTTGGCGACGGTCGGCCGCAGCCAACAAAGGGCGCGTTTCATCGCCAGATAGACGCTCCTCGATGGCGCTGACGCTGGCCGAAAGACAAATGACCAGTGAGGTGCGCGTCATCAATTCGCGGTTGGCCGGGTCCACCAGCGCGCCTCCGCCCGTGGCGATGACCAGATCGTTTTGCGCGGCCAATTGGCGCAGCACGGCCGACTCCAACTCGCGGAAATAGGCCTCGCCGCGCGTTTCGAAAATTTCGGGAATGCTCATGCCGGCTTCCAAAACAATGAGATCGTCCATGTCCACGAAGGTTCGACCCAAACGCCGGGCCACTTCGCGGCCCACGGCCGTTTTGCCCACGCCCATGAAGCCGGTGAGAACAATGTTGGGATTTGGCATAATTGATTAATTATTGTACATGCGTCGATAATTGGGTGTTATTACATATTATCCGCCGGATATAGCGCGTGATAGCGAGGGGACACGCACTTTTGCAAAATAGATAAAATTGGTGAAATGCTGAAATTGCGATGGGCTGTCGCTCATTCATATCCGAATCGCCACGGCTCGTTGTCCATGGGCAGGTCATCGAGATGTGCGCGGCGCAGAGCTCGAAAGCGGGGCTGCTGCTCGGCCAATGAATCGCCGCCCAGCTTCTCCATGAGCGCGTCGGCCAGCACAAACGCGACCATGGCCTCGCCCACCACCACCGCGCGCGGAACCGCGTTGAAATCGGAGCGTTCGTATGTGGTCGGGGCCGGCTCGCCCGTGGCCAGATTCACCGAGCGTCTTGGGTTGAGCACTGTGCTGATGGGTTTCATGGCCGCGCGAATGATCAGCGGTTGCCCGGTGGTGACGCCGCCCTCCAATCCGCCGGCGCGATTCGTCTTTCGCACCAGATTGCCGGCCTCGTCGCGGAAAATCTCGTCGTGCACTTCCGAGCCGAATTTGGCCGCGTTTTCGAAGGCCGGGCCGATCTCCACCCCCTTGATGGCGTGAATCGACCCCACCGCGGCCATCAGACGAGCGGTCAGCCGTCGATCCCAATGCACATGGCTGCCCAACCCCACCGGCAAACCCAACCCCACCACCTCGAACACGCCGCCCACCGTATCTTTGGCCTGCATACAGGCCCATACATGCTCGCGCATCCGCTCGACCGCTTCGAGATCGGGGCAGCGCAAATCATTGTTCTCGGCCAACTCGAAACGCTGCTCGTAGGGCATATCTTCGGGGATGCTGGCCCGCACCGGGCCAATGCTGAGCACATAACCCTGCACGCGAATGCCGAACTCGGCCAGATATTGCTTGCAAATCGCACCCACAGCGACCCGCGCCGCGGTTTCGCGCGCACTGGCCCGCTCCAAGGCCAGCCGCAACTCGCGATAGCCGTATTTCACGGCCGCGGTCAGGTCCGCATGGCCGGGACGGGGCGTGGTCATGGGCGGAATATCGCGTTCGGCCCAATGCTTCCAATCCTTATTGATAATGGTGAGGGCGATGGGTGCGCCGGTGGTGCGACCATTCATCACGCCCGCGGTGATGCGAGCGACGTCTTGCTCGATCTTCATGCGACCGCCCGCGCCGTAGGCTTTCTGGCGACGGGCCATCTCTTGGCCAATGGCGTTCATATCGAGGCGCAAGCCGGCCGGCATGCCTTCGAGTATGGCTGTGAGTTGCGGGCCGTGCGATTCGCCCGCAGTGAGAAAACGAAGCATGGAAGGGAAAACCGGGAATCTGAATGTGGAAAACAGGCGTGTGCTGAATAAAGTGTACCTTGTTCGGGATGCTGTTGCAAAAGCCGGCCATCCTTCGATGCGTTATCCCCTCGGCATCGGCCAACGTAAGGCAATAAAAATAGGCGTCGGTCTCTCGCCAGGGGACCGACGCCTATTGTCGGCTTCCGCCCTCTCGCTCCCGAAAGCCGACAAAACCCGTCACGGCGGCTGAGGTGTGGCCAATTCACACAATCAGCCTCACAAATTCTCATTTTAGATGATAGCCACGGATCGTCAGGAAATCGTCAGGAAACATGCATGTGTGGATGGATGTTGGAGAAATGGGGACGATAGAGTACACTAAACCGAGTTTCTCGTCGCGGGCTGAAAAATCAGCCTTTCTCATCTCTCGTCTCGCTTCTCGTCTTCCTTTTTATGCTTCGCATCTTCCTCTTGGGAACTTTCCAGGTGATGCGCGACGCCGCGCCCATCACCGGCATCGAGTCGAATAAGGGGCGCGCGCTATTGGCTTTTCTCGCAGTGGAAGCCGGTAAGACGCACACGCGCGAGGCGTTGGCCACCATGTTTTGGCCCGACGAGCTCCCGGCAAAGGGGCGTCAGAATCTACGGCAGGCATTGTACAATCTCCGACAGGCGTTGGATCCTGGCCAGAACGCCTCCTATTTTCTCACCACCCGCCAGACAGTCCAGTTCAATCCCACATCGCCTTACTGGTTGGATGTGTGGTCATTTCGAATGTTGCTTCACGCCAGTGAAGTGCATCCGCATCGGCAGGTGGAAACCTGCGCTCCATGCATCCAACGTTTGCGAGAGGCCATCGAACTGTATCAGGGCGAGTTTCTGGCGGGGTTTTCATTGCCCGATGCCGAAAGTTTCGAAGAGTGGGTTCAATTCCAGCGCATTGAACTCGGCTCACAGGCGTTGCGCGTCTTGGATGCGCTTGCATTGCATCATGAGCGGCGTCGCGAATACAAGCAAGCGGCCGATTATCGGCGACGCCAGATCGAGATCGCGGCCTGGCATGAGCCGGCTCACATTGGTCTGATGCGCGTGCTCGCCCTGGACGGCCAGCACGCGGCCGCGCTGCGTCAGTTCGAGGTGTTGCGAGAAACGTTGAGAGAAGAGATGGCGGCCGAACCCTCGGCCGCGGCCCGCTCTTTGCTCCGGCGCATCCGGCGGGGCGAATTGGCCTTGCAAGCCCCTGACGCCGGCGCGCCCTATAAAGGGTTGCACGCGTTCGCGGCCCAAGACGTCGCCGACTTTTATGGTCGCGAACGTTTTATCCAGCAACTGCTCCAGCTTGTGGAGCGCGAACGCGTGATCGGGCTCATCGGCGCCTCGGGCAGTGGCAAGACGTCGCTCATACAGGCGGGGCTTCTCCCCCGTTTACGTTCGATTCGGTTTGAAGATCTCGCGCGCTCCCGGACGTCATACGCGTCTGCGATGGATAAAGAGTGGTTGATCGTTCAGTTTCGGCCCGGGGCCAATCCGATTCGTTCTCTGATCGAGGCCCTAAACGATCTCGGTTTTCCGGTCGAGGCGAGCGAGCTCGCGGCCGAGAGCTGGCGCGCCGGAGAGGGGTCGCTATGTCGAGTGTTTGCTGCCTTGAACGCTCAACGCATGATGGATGTTGAAGGTTCGACGCTGAATTTGTTGGTCATTGTCGATCAATTTGAAGAACTATACACGCTTTGCCAGGATATGGCGCTGCGTCGTCGCTTTCTGGACGCGCTTCTCACCCTGGCCGATGAATCGTCCCCTTTCATGGGCAAGTGCGTCACGCTCTTTTCGTTGCGCGCGGCTTTTATGGGCGAGGCGCTTTCCTACCGTCCGTTGGCCGACGCCATTCAGCAGGGCGCGTTGGTGCTTGGCCCCATGAATCGCGAGGAGTTGCGTCAAGTCATTGAGGAGCCTGCGCGAGCGCGGGGCGCTCGTTTCGAACCGGGATTGGTGGAAAGATTGCTCGATGACGTTGGCGATCAACCGGGCCATTTGCCGCTTCTCGAATTTGCACTTACGTTGTTATGGGAGCAACGCCGCGACGGGTTGTTGACTCATGCGGCTTATGACGAAATCGGCGGCGTGGCCGGCGCCCTGGCCAGTTATGCAGACCGGATATTTTTCCGGCTTGCGCCGCATGAACAAACGCGCGCTCAGCGCGTGTTGCTGCGCATGATTCATCCTGGCGAAAACGCCCCCGACGCGCGACGCGTGGTGACTCGAGCCGAACTGGGCGATGAGGACTGGCTGGTGGTGGAGAAGCTGGCCGACGCCCGATTGGTGGTCACCGATCGCACGCCTACCGGTGAAGAAACGGCCGAGGTCGCGCATGAAGCATTGATACGAAACTGGAAGCGCCTGCGCGAATGGTTGGAAGCAGACCGACGATTTCGCCTATGGCATGCGCGATTGCATGCGGCGCTTGAACAATGGGAGATTAGCAACCGCGATTCCGGCGCGTTGTTACGCGGCGCTCCACTCGAAGAGGCCAGCGCCTGGCTTCAGCGCCGCTCTCAAGACCTTAGTGCGCAGGAACAGCGGTTCATTCAGGCGAGCATCGCTTTGCACGAAAAGGAGCAGAGTGAGGCTGAGGCGAGGCGTGAACGCGAGGTGGCGCAGGCCAAGGCCCTGGCCGAGGCCGAGCGGCGTCGGGCCGAGATCGCCGCGCGCGCGCGGCGGCGCTTGCGCTGGCTGGCGTTTGGTTTGGCTGTTTTGGCCTTCCTGGCCATTTTGGCGGCCTTGGATGCGCGAAACGCGCGCAGCGAGGCCGAGTTGAAGGCCAATGAAGCGCAGAAAGCTCGCTCGACCGCCCAGGCCGCCCGACTTCAGGCCGAAGAGGCCGCGCGGCAGGCCAAAGCCCGCCAACTCAGCGCCCAGGCCGTCGAGTTGGCCGATGAACGCCTTGATCTGGCGATTTTGCTCAGCCTGGAATCGTTGCGTTTTTCCGACGAGGCCGCCTCTCGCCGAGAGCTGCTGACTCGGTTGGAGCTGCCGCCTTTGCTCTCGAACTTTCTCTATTTGGGTGCGACGCCGGGCAAGCTGGAGGGCGTCGTCTCCTTGGTCATCGACGGTGATAACGATGTGTTGACCGCGCTCAGCTTACAAGGAACCGTAAAGCGTTGGCGCTTGAGCGAAAATCGTCCTCTGGGAGCGGATTTGCTCACCGAACCGGGCGATGAATATCTTCTTAGCCCAAAAGGCGGCCGATATGGCGTGATTCGCGTGGACCAGCTTAGCGTCTATGATGTGGAGCAGCCCGGAGCCGCGCGTTTGTTGCGTTTGCCCGACGCCATGCGCATCGACACGGCCGCGTTTCTCGACGAACGCATGTTGATATTGGTGGACACGGCGGGTCATGTCTATTCTTGGGATGTGGACGCCGATGAACTGCAAGCCGCGACCATCGCGGCCGATGCGCTTGGCTCGGATATTAATCTGGCCCTCTCGCCCGACGGCGCGATCTTGGCGGTGGCCTCCAACACGGCCGAGGGTATGGCGATCCGTCTCTTTGATTGGCGACGGGGGGTCGAGATCACCTCGCGGCTTCTTGGCCCCACGGCCACTGTGCATGATCTGGTCTTTAGCGCGGATGGACGCTATGTGGCCGCGGCCAGTTTTGATGAAACGGCTTGGGTGTGGGATACGCGTACGGGCGAGCCGGTTTTTTCGCCCTTGCAGGGACACGAAGGGCGCGTGTTGAGCGCGGCTTTCAGTCCGGATGGCCGTTTGCTGGCCACGGGCGGCACCGATAATCGTCTGATCCTATGGGATTTGGAATCGGGTGAAATGATCGCGCCGCCGCTTATGGGTCATTCCAATTGGGTGCGCGCCGTACGATTTTCGGCCAATGGCGAGCTGTTGTTTAGCGGCGATGCGGATGGGCGCATCTTGCGTTGGAACTTGACGGATCGCGTTTTTCTCAAGGGGCATGAAGGGCGCGTGCGCAGTGTGGCGCTCAGCCCGGATGGCGGCGTTTTGCTGACGAGCAGTTTTGATGGCAAGATCATGTTGCGCGATGCGGTTACCGGGGAGCTTCTGGACGGCGGCGTCCTGGAGCACGGCGACGCCATCTTGCAGGCCGCTTATAGCCCAGCCGGCGATACATTCGCCAGCGGCGATGTGAGCGGAGGCGTGATCCTGTGGGATGCGAATGAGAGACGTCCGCTGCATCCTCGATTCTCCACCCACGGCAATGTGCTCATCAGCCTGGCTTATAGCCCGGATGGAAGACGCTTGGCTTCCGGAGATTTCGATGGCGTCATTGCTGTGCGAGATGTGGTCAGCGGCGAACTGCTCGCGTCGCCGGTCGATGGGCATGATGGCTGGGCGCTCAGTCTGGCTTTTAGTCCCGACGGTCGCATTTTGGCTTCGGGCGGCACAGACAATCTCATTCGTTTTTGGGACGCCGACACGTTGACGCCCATCCGGGAGCCGCTGGTTGGACACGAGAATTGGGTCACTTCGTTGTTGTTTAGCCCGGACGGTCGCACGTTGATCTCGACCAGCAGTGATCGCACAGTGCGCTTTTGGGATGTCGGATCGGGGCGTGAGGTGGGCGAGCCTCTGCTCGGACATGATGCGCAAGTGTGGCAGGCGCTTTTCTGGCCCCCAGATGGCGCGCGCACACTGGTTACATTGGGGAGCGATGGCGGCGTGATATGGTGGGATATGAGCGCCCGCTCGCCCATTGGTCCGGCGTTGCACACAGGACGAGAAACCGAATCCATGGCCGTTAGCCCAGACGGAAAGCGGCTTTATTTGGGCAGCTTTGATAATAAAGCGCTGATATGGCGCGTGCAGCCCAAATCATGGGAGCAGGTGGCCTGCGCCATAGCCAATCGCGCGCTGAACGAGAAGGAATGGCGAAAGTATGTGGGTGCAGAATCCTATGATCCTGCATGCTCGCCAGCTGGCGATGGGTAGTTGGCCGGTTTTGAGAATCGACGCTGAGCCCAATAAGATAGTCATGCGTCAGGGGCGAGGCGCATTTCGCCCCTCATGCCATGTTCTTTCTGTGTTTCTTGTTGTTTTCCCTTTGTTCGGAGGCGTTCCATGTTGAAGTCAGACACGTTTGACGTTTTGTTCCTCATCGCCCGACCGGCCGCGGGCAAAAGCGAAATCATCGATTATCTCAAGCGCGCAGATGAAGCGGAGCGTAAACGTCGTTTTCATATCGCCGCGTTCGATGAGTTGGACGATTTTCCCATGTTATGGACCTGGTTCGAGGAGGATGCCATCTTGGAGCGCATGGGGAAGCCCCGATTGCATACGGATGAACAGGGATATTTCAAGTATGATTATCTCTGGCATGTGCTTATCGAACGCCTTGATCTCGAATATCACAAGCTGTTGCGCGACTATCCCGATTACCACCTGACGCGCACCACCATCATCGAGTTTGCCCGAGGTCGCGAGCATGGCGGTTTTCGCGCCGCGTTTCCTCACTTTTCGCGCGACACACTGACTCGCGGCGCGATTCTTTACATTAATGTCTCTTGGGAGGAGTCACTACGCAAAAATCGGCGGCGTTTCAATCCTCAGCGACCCGATAGCATTCTGGAGCATGGCTTGCCCGACGAAAAATTGGAGCGTTTGTATAAAGAAGTGGACTGGGAGGCGTTTTGCGCTGGCGATTCTGAATTCGTCACGGTCAAAGGGGTGCGCATCCCGTATGTGGTGTTTGAGAATGAAGATGATGTGACCACGGCTCGGGGGCCTGAGTTGGGTGAGCGTCTTGAAGAAACTTTGGCGCGACTGTGGACGATCTACGCCCGCTTGCATTCGTAAAGGGGCGAGCGCATATGTCTGGGGCTATTTTGAGAGGCTAAACCTTACAAAACTTTCACGCGGGCGACTCCCCCATTTTCATGGCAAATTCATCTTGCTATGATAAAGTGGTGCTGAATGACGGGGACGGCTCCGGAGCAGAGGTGGCCTGATTCACCGAGGGGAGACTGCTTCAGACCGTCCCCGTCGCCGATCATGAAAAACAGGCGCATTACGTCGATATCTGACGCAATGCGCAACACGCATTACCTGTTCTTTCGGAGCCTCTTATGCATAAACGGATCACCTGGCTTGCACTGGCCGCGACCCTATTCTTCCTGCCCGTTGTCAGTCCCTATGTTTTGGCGCAAATGCAGCCGGTCTCGGCCGCGTTGGCCGCGCCCCAATATGTGGCCGGCCCCGGCGCGGGTTTCTATATCGAAAATGGATATAACCAAACGCCCATCGATCCCGACCCCATTTCGGCCACCGGATCGTTTCGTTTTTGGGATTGGAAGAGCCTCAACCCCTCGCCCGGGGTTTATGACTTTGGCAGATTGGATGGCTGGATCCAGGCTCAGTTGGACGCGGGCTATAGCAAAATCGGCGTCGCGGTCATGACATACACCGGCCGTTTCGTGGCCTGCCCCATCCAGGGCGCTGAGCTCACGCCCCAATGGGTGCGCAATGGCCCGGACGGCATCCCCGGCAATGCCGACGATCCCATTGTCTACGCGAGCACGCCCGACACCCGCGACTGCGACGGCGACGGCGATCCCGACAATCGCCCCTGGCCCCTTATCGATTACCAGGACGATTACTATCTCAGCCAATACGAGACCTTCATCGCCGCGCTGGGCGATCATCTGCGCTCCGGGCCATACGCCCAGCACATCGCCTGGGTGGCCGCGGGCACGGGCAAAGATGGCGAAAACAAGCCCGCGGACTACTTCTCGCGCGGGGGCGTAAATTATTACGACCGCAACGATCTCATCGACGCGGGCATGGACTCGGCCAAATGGATTCAGGTGGTGCAGCGCATTCTCACGGCCTACAAAAACGCGTTTCTCAGCAACGATGGCCGGCCCCAGGTGCAGGTGCTCATGCAAAACGCGCCTTTCCATAAATACCCGTGGGAGCGGCGCGACTTGGCCGATTGGGCCGCGTCGTTGGGCATTGGCGTCTCCATCAACGGCATCGCCTCCGACTTCATCTTCATCGAGGCCTGTGGGAGCAGCAACTCCTCGCGCAATTGCGCCGGTCTCTACGACCAGGCCCGTTTGCATGGCGAACAGATTCCCATTGGCCTGGAAAGCTACGATTATATGATGGGAACGCCCAATGAGTTCTATTGGTCCATGGCTCGCGCCCTGGACGTGCACGCGGATTTCATTCGCCTTTCCCATTTCTGGAACACGCAAGACGCGCCCGACAATCGCGTCACCGCGCAATGGGCCGCCAAATATCTGGGCAAGGGTTTTCAGCCGGCCCAACCCACGCCGCCCAGCATCTGGTCGCGGATGCGCGAGCACAAAAACCCCACTTATCTCAGCTACGCATTTCTGGCCAAAAACCAGTGGCACGATTGGCCCACCAACGGCAATTATGAATTCTATCTCTATCAGCTTCACACCGCGCCCAACGGCGTGACCATCCCCATCACCGACGATGAACGCTTCTTGAGCAACGGCGGCATCACCGGCTGGGACGCGCCCGAATCCAACGTGCTGGATAAACCCTATCATTACAACCCCAATCCTTATTCGCAGATCCTCAACGACGCCGGACTCTATAACATCGATCCAGGCGCGATCAATCCTGTGCAGATCGAGGTCGATCCCGGTTGGGTGGCGCGGCGCAGCGACCAGGCCGGGGGCAATTACGGATTCTTCTTCGATGCCGACGACCGCTATCTCTCGCCGCCCGCCAACCCCGCTCAGCCCCACGAGGTGGCCATCACCGTGACCTATCTGGATGTGGGGAACGACCGCTTCAAGCTCATGTACGATTCGACCGGGGGGCCAAAGGCCGCGCGCGCCTACGCGGTCAACGATTGGACCGTGTCGCGAGGCCTGGCCGTGAGCGGCGGCCTGCCTGGCGACGGAATTATCGATCCGCCGCTCTATTATGTGCAAAAGACCAACAGCAAGCGCTGGAAAGTGGTCACTTTCCTTATCGAAGACGGCTATTTTGGCAATCGCTTGCCCGGCGGCGCGGATTTCTACATCGATAGCCGCAGCGACGCCAATATCAACGACGGCGACGAATACATTCACCATGTTGATGTGCAGAAGCTGAGCGACGTTCCCCAGATCACGCCGACCTCCACCCCCACTTCGCAAACCCCCACGCCCACGGGCGCCCCAACTTTCACGCCCACCCCCACGCCCACGGCCACGCCCGCCACGTCCGGCGGCGCCATCTCCGGCCATGTGCGCTCCAACACCACCGGCGACGGCATCCCCGGCGTGCTTGTCACCCTTTACAGCCAAAGCGGGTCGCCCATCCTCAATGTGGTCACCGACAACAACGGCTTCTATCGCATGACCGGCCTGGCCGCGGGACTCTACCGCGTGCGTCCCACCCCGCCCTCGGGCTGGCAAATGCTCACCATCGAACGATGGGTTACGGTGAGCGCGGGGCAAGAGACCACCGACATCGATTTCCTGGCCCAGCCGGTGGACACCCCCACCCCTACGCTTACGCCCACTCCCACCATCACCCCCACCCCGACCAACACCCCCACCATCATCCCCACGCCAACCCCTACTGGCGGTCGCATCATCGGCGTGGTCTGGCATGATGCAAACAGAAATCAGGTGCGCGATGACGGCGAGGCCCCCGTCGCGGACGTAACCCTGCAATTGAAGCGAGTGAACGGCTCGTTGGTGGCCGAAACCACGACCAACGCGGACGGTGAATATCGTTTCATTGGGCTTGCAGCCGAGACCTACCAATTGTTGCTGATTACGCCCGCGAACTGGGAGGCCACCACGCCCACCAGCGTGTGGCTTGCGCCCGGAACCGGCCAACTGGAGAGCCATTTCGGCATCGTTCCCGTGGCCACGCCCACGCCGACGCCCACCTCCTTCCCCTCGGGCGGGATCCGCGTCTTCGTGTGGAACGACCTCAATAAGGATCAGGCATTCCAGCCGGGCGAGCCGCCCCTGGCCGGCGTGACGGTGATCGTGCGCTCCTGGCCCGGCAATCAGGAATGGGGTCGCTCGCAAACCGGGGGCGATGGTTATGTGCTGTTCGATCCCCTGCCCGCTCCCGCGACCTATCGGGTGGAGGAGTTGGATCCGCCCGGCATGGCCTCGAGCACGCCCAACGAATTGTTTGCGGCCATTTCCGTGGGCGGCGAGCTTCCTCTTATGTTCGGCGACTACGAGACCGCGGACGCGAAACTCTTCATGCCGCAAATATGGAAGTGAGCTTTCGTAAATCACATTGTGCATCACCAAACGGGGATGAAGCGGCTGCATTCATCACATCTCTAACTCCCTTGACAAGTTCGCCCGATAGCCGGATCACGGGTATAATGTCTTGCCCATTCGATTCTTCGAGAGAGACTCTATGCCCAACCTTCCCCTCCGTTCTCATTTCATCCTGGGCGCCTTGATCACGGCGTCCTCTTTGTTTGTCGCTCTTGCGCTCTTGCTGGCGCCCAACGCGCTGGCCGCCGACGCACAATCCATCGAAGTGTTGTCCAATATCGACGACACTTGCTACACCATTACGCCCTGGCCCGATCCCGAAGCGCCCACCCATTTCACCACGCTTTATCTCGATCTCGCTTTGCCCTACACGGGGACCATCGAAGAAGCGACGCTGCTTTTGGGATCGAACAATGTGCGGGATGATCCCAACAATCCCCATCCCATTCGCATCAACGGCCAGGTCGTTGGCTATGTGAACCCGTCGGGTCGTTCGGGCTGCGAACCCGGACCCATCGACGAATACCCCATCACGCCGACCATCATCAAGCCGGGCGTCAATCAAATCGTTCTCACAACCGAGGGCACAAGCGACGTGTGGCATGCCCGTTACATTGCTTTGCGCGTGCGGGGCACCGATATCAGTGGCGGCAAATTTGTAGATATCCAATTCCCTGGGGAGGGCGGCGCGCTGGTGGACGCCACCGTGCTCGAGCCGCCCCAGGCCAATGAGCCGCGACCGCTGTTGCTTTTGTTCCACGGTTGGAATGGCCGACCCATCGATCCCTTCCTCACCGAATACACCCTGGCCGCGGTGCAGCGCGATTGGTTCGTGGTCTCGCCCGAGCAACGCGGGCACAATGCCTTGGGGCCGGGCGGTCAGCCGTTGGCCTCGTTGCGAAGCCAGCACGACGCCATCGCGCTCATCGATTACATGAAGAGCCAATATCCCATTGACGCGGACCGCATCTATGTGGGCGGGTTTAGCATGGGCGGCATGATGGCCGGAACCCTGGCCGGCCGCTATCCCGACATCTTCGCGGCCGCGGTGACCCACAAGGCCATCACCAGTCTCAGCGACTGGTACTACGAACAATACGAATACCGTCAGTCTCGCATCATCACCGAAACGGGCGGAACGCCGGCCGAGGTTCCTTTCGAATACGCGCGGCGCAGCCCCGAAAGCTTCGCCCGCAATTTCAAAAACCTGCCCCTGGCCATTGTGCACGGCGATGTGGATACGACCGTGTTGCCCCACCAAGCTACGGATTTTTACAGCGCCACCCTGGACGTCAACCCGCGTCATGTGGAATTGCAATGGTATCATGGCGACCACGCGGATGAGCCGACCCCTTATGGCGGTGAATGGGCCGCGGATTTCATGGAAAACTACACGCGGGTGGACAATCCCGCCGAGGTCTACGCCCGAGCGGATGAGTCCATGTCGTTCTATTGGTTGGAGATCGGCAAGCGCAGCCAGAACCGCTTCACCGATGTCGAAGCCCGCGTGGATGTGGCCAATGAGCGCGTTTCGGGCGTGGTCACCGATGTGCAGGATGTGGACCTGACCTTCGATCTCGCGCGCATGGGCCTGGATGTGAATTCCTCCTACGTTTTTTCATGGACGGTGAACCAGAAGACCGATTTCGCCGTGGTCTTGCCCTATCAGAGCAAGCTGGCGCGGCGCGTGCCCGCGGGCGTGACCCGCTTCGAGTTTTACCCCAATCGCGGCAACGCGCCCGGACGCCTGACCCTGCCCGACGACATCCCCGGCTACGCGGGTTTGATCGATAGCTACATCGACGCCTGGAAGCCGGATCAGAACTTCGGCTCGCTCAGCACCCTCAAGCTCTATCCCAACGACGTGGCCAAGGGTTTGATCCGCTTTGATCTAACCGACCTGCTGCCGGACAATGTGGAGATCACGGCCGCGAACCTCAATCTCTATTTCGAGGCCGGCGGCCCGGATATGAGCGTCAATCTTCACCGCCTGACGCGCCCCTGGGATGAAAACGCGGTCACTTATAATCAGCCGGGCGCGGGCGCGGCGTGGGGCCGGCCGGGCGGCGAACCGGGCGTGGATTGGGAGAACCTGCCCGAGGCCAGCATCAGCCTGGATGGGGACGCGGGGGTGAGAACCGCGAACGTGCTTGGGGCCGTGCGCGACTGGGCCGCAAACCCCGATTCCAACTTCGGATTGGTCTTGATCCCGGCCGCCGCGACCTACAACAGCGCCCGCACCATGCGCAGCAGCGAATATTGGGACCCGAACACCGTTCCCCGCCTGGAAATTTTCTACCAACCTATCCCCCAAACCCCAACGCCCACACCCACGGCCACCCCAACCCCCACCGCCACGCCCACCCCGACCGTGACGCCCACACCCACGCCCGAAACCGGAACCGTGCGCGGGGTGGTGTATGAAGATGCGAATGGCGACGGGTCGTATCAGCCCGGCGAGCCCACTCTGGCCGGCGCGGTGGTGCGTTTGCAACGGAACGGCGCGATGGTGCGTCAGCAAACCACGGCCGCGGACGGGCTTTATCGTTTCGAGTCCGTGCCTGTGGGCGCGTATGAACTGCTAGAGGTCGCGCCCGTAGGCTACTTTACGGCCACGCCCACCGACCGAATTAACCTTCTTTTGACCGCAGGCGAAGATTTCCAATTCAACTTCGGCCACCGCCCCGAACCCTTCCCCCATCGCGCCTTTATGCCCACGCTCTTAAAAATGGGTGGGTAGGCTCCGATCTCCTCCCCTCCCCGCTCGCTCATTCTCCTCAACCTCAACCTTAACCTCAATCCCAACCCCCATGAACCTCGTCGCCTGGTATGAGGCCTATTGGGCCGCGAAGGACGACAATGTCGATCACAGTCGTCTCGACCTCATGCTGCCCTACATCCAACCCGGTCAACGCGTGTTTCAGTTGGACGGCGGACCGGGCATGTTGGCCGAGCGCATGGTCAACGAGCGCGGCGCTCAGGTGGTGATGACCGATCTCACCGAAGAAGCCACGCGCCGCGCGCAAGCCAAGGGCCTGAACGCCAGCCGACTTTACATCGCCGAGCAAGACATCCCCTATCCCGACGCCAGTTTCGACGCGGTGGTCTCCGATTCGGCCATCGAGCACCATTTCGATCCCGCGCGCTCTTTCGATGAACTGGCCCGCATCCTCAAGCCGGGTGGGACATTTGTGCTTTGCCTGCCCAACATCGCGCATTGGCGGTGCCGCTGGTGGCTTTTGCGCGGGCGATTTCCTTATGTGCGCGCGACGCCCACCGATTTCACGCATCTTCGCTTCTTCACCCTGAACGAAATCCGACAATGGCTGGCCGAACGCGATATCGACATCGTCCATGTGGACGGTTCGGCCTCGCTGTGGGTGCGCGAGGGTTTCTATCCCGGCTGGCTGCGCCGACCTCCTTTTCGCCGGCTCTACACCTGGCTGGCGCGGCGTTTCCCCACCCTCTTCGCCCGCGACCTGATCGTGATCGGACGCAAGAAAGAGGAGAGACGCAACAAATAGGGTGCGCACTACGCAATAACCCCCATGTCCTTCCGCTCGCGAGTCGCCGGTAGCGCCGCTTGGGTGGGTCTCTCGACCGTGATCATCAAGATCCTGTCGTTTGCGACCATCACCCTGGTGCTCGCGCGCGTGCTTGAGCCGGCCGATTTCGGTCTGGTGGGCGTGGCCTGGCTGGCCATCAATGCGTTGGACTTTCTGCGAGAGCTGGGCATCGCCTCGGCCCTGGTCTATCGCCAAAAGGATGACGACGGTCTGGCCGCAGACGTGGCCTTCATCGCGCTCAACGTCAGTTCGGTCTTCATCTATCTCGTCATCTTCATCACCGCGCCCTGGATCGAAGCCCTGTTCCAGAACGTGGCCGGCGTCGCGCCTGTGTTGCGGGTGCTGGCCCTGACCATGATCATCAACGGCGTCGGCCAGGTTCCCTACACCCTCCTGGCCAAAGATCTGCAATTTCGCAACAAGGCCATCCCCGAAATCATCGCCGGCGTGGTCAACGCGACCGTGGCCAGCACCATGGCGCTGACCGGATTCGGCGTGTGGGCTTTGGTGGGCGGCTATCTGGCCGACGCGCTCACCCGCAGCAGCTTGGTCTGGGCGTTCAGCTCCTGGCGGCCCCGCTTCCGCTTCGACCGCGAGGTGTGGCGCGAGATGTTCGATTATGGACGCCACATTGTGGGAAGTCGCGCGCTGATCTTCGGCATCACCAACATCGATGATGCATTCGTGGCTCGTTTTCTGGGCGCCGACCCAGTTCGGTTTTTACACCTTCGCCTATCGTCTGAGCAATGTGCCCGCCACCCATGTGACGCGGCTCATCAATAGCGTCATGTTCCCTGCCTTCAGCAAAATCCAGCACGAGCGCGAGCGCGTGCGCCGCGGCTATTTTCAGACCGTGCATGCGGTGGGCCTGGTGACCATTCCCATCGCCGCGGGAACCATGACCTTGGGACCGAATTTCGTCCACAATTATTATCTGGGTAAATGGGATGGCGCGATCACGGCCATGCAGTGGTTGGTGATCTACGGTCTGATGCGTTCCATCGCCGCGAACATGGGCAACATCTACCGCGCGCTGGGTCGGCCCGACTGGCTGACCCAGCTGGCCTTATGGCGTTTTCTCACCATGCTGATTTTGCTCTATCCGGCCATTCTTTGGCGCGGCATCGTGGGCGTGAGCGCGCTGTCCGCGGTCATTGCCGTGGTCGATTTCATCATCGCGGCCTGGTTGGGCCGGCGCTTGCTGG
>JAADII010000050.1:33789-40069 GCA_013151415.1 Chloroflexota bacterium | reverse complement strand
GCTGTGGGTAAACGTTTCTTGGGGAAATGACAGCGAATTGGGGGATGAAACGAATTGGGCTCGCCGTGGGAGGCGGTTGGGTTTGCATGGAGGAAAGCGCGTGCTTGCGCGAGACCGCCGAGGGTTGAGAACCGCCCGGCGGGGGAAATGACAGCGAATTTGGGGATGAAACGAATTGAGTTCGCCGAGGGGGCGGGTTGGGTGGGAATGGTGGGAGTCTGCAGGTGAGTTGCACCTGCGAGGTGCGACTCACCTGTGCCCGCGAGGCCGCCGCCGGTTGAAAACCGCCCGGCCACCCAATGGACGCCCTGCGGGCTGTTCGCGCGCCGCGAGCGAGGGCCGCTAGGCCCTTGCATGGGATTAGCCCAGCGCCTTCCAGGCCTGCGCGGTGGCTTAAATCTTAAATCTTGCGGTATAATTTCTCGCGTCGGCATTGGTTCTTTTCAGGCGTTCGCGCGGAGGTGATAGCCATGCTCAAACGAATGCTTATTGTGGTCGGTATGCTCCCGCCTTTGTTGTTGGGTTGCGAACGCGCGCCCGAAGTTGCGACGCCGGCTTCCGCGACGACAACGGGCGCTGTGGATGCGAGTTTCGCTCAGACTCGTGCGCATACAGCGACGCCGACCCTGCAGCGAGTGGGCGCCATCGCGGCGACTCGGACTTCGGCCGCGGCTATGCCCACGGGAACAGCAGCCATTATCGCCGCAGGGACGCCGACGCCGACGGAGACGAGCGAGAACGCGCTTGCGAACGCAGCAAAACGCGCGACTGCAAGCGCGCCCTCCTCCACGCCCTCTCCTTCGCCCACCTCTACGCCAAAACCGACCGTTTGGGGCATCAAATTACTCACCGACAAGCCCATCAACCTCCGCGACTGCGCAAGCACTTCATGCGGAATAAGGGGCGTGCTCAACCCAGAAGAGGCCGGCGAATGGGTCATTGTTGGCTGGGCCGACGACCCCAACCCTCCGAACATTCCAGGCTCAGAAGGCCACCCATACGAGGGAATCTGGTTCAAAATAAAAAACACAAAAACAGGGAAACAGGCCTATGCATACGGCACCCTTCTGGGCGTATTTGCGGCCATGGCCGGCCAGAAGCCGAACATTGGGGCCGGCATTGGAGGCGAATACCCTGACATCTCTGTCATCGCATCAAACCCGAACATCAGGTACATCTACCATATTAAAGGGGTGCCTGTCGGCGAGTTTGTGAAGCCTGTTGATCCTGAGGATGTTGGAAAACTGATAGCATTTGAAACCTATAAGAAATCATCAGAAGAACTTGACAGACTTGTTGGGATACTTGAAAGAACAAATGATGGTAGAAACATATATTTTAGAATAAACGGCCCAGGACGGGACGATAGAGGAAACCATTCTGGCATTGACGTAAGTACAGAAAACTCCGGCGACCTTCCAGTCAGGGCAGTTCATGATGGGGTAATTGGATGGGTGTTCAGGTCTGAAGGAACTTGCAGGGGCCTTGTAAGGCTGGATCTTGACGGGCCTGATGGCGTCTATGTAAATGGAAAGCCTGTCAGCGTAACCATAAACCACCTTGACCCATACAGGCTTCCGGAAGTTGGAAAGAGGGTGAAGGCAGGAGACATCATAGGATATTCAAACGGAGACCCGTCATGCGACCCAGACTCAGTCGCCCCTCATTTTGAGATGAAGACAAATACATACGACCCTTCAACAGGTAGATGGAGGGAGATAACAACAAAGGAGAACTGGAGGAAAATCTGGCACGCCATGGAATGGCTTGGCGGAGAGCCTGACTGGGATAAAATCGGGAAGGCAGAAGGGAGCAGGCCGTCTTACAAAGTTGCCAGAGCAAAGGTGGTTGTTGACAGGTATGGGTTTGCTAAAGTCAATGACAAGCTTTATTTTTTCGGGCCTGAATATGCAGGCCAGTCTGTGCAGATAGGCCCTTATGAGAGGGAAGGCCCTTCCTATGAGAGGCGGAATGGGAAGGCAAGGCCTTCATACAGGAAATTGAGAAAGCAGGCTAAAATTCGCGAAAATAGAAGGGCAATATCAATGAAGGCAACGGCCTTCAATGGCCGGGCTTGAGCTGTTTTTATTTAAATCTTAGCAGGCATATTTATAGCAGGACTTCCTGCAATCCGTGTGGTGGGGATTTATGGCAAATCTGAGGGCAATTGTGATAGTTCTGGTTAGTGTCATGATTCTGGCTTCTGTTTCTGGGCTGGTTCTTGAGAAAATCGGTTTGGCTAAAGACCCGTCCATTAAAGCATTTGCTGGAATAGCAAAGTCAAAAGAAGTCGCAGGAGACTGTACGTCTGATAAAGATTGTAGCCCGCCATCAAAATATTGTCTTACCGACTACCAAATATGTGTTGAATGCAAGCGTGACTGGCATTGCGCTTCTGATGAGTATTGCTCTTCATACAATAACTGTGTAAAGAAGAAGTCAGGAGGAGAGTCCTGCGACAGGGACAGGCAATGCTCCTCTGGAACTTGCCACTCATCAGGAAAGTGCACGCCTTTTTGCGGGGACAATTCATGTGACACCGATATTGGAGAATCATACTCTACATGCCCCTCTGATTGTCAATTAGTGGGAGGCTCCTCATGCGACGGAAATGGCCAATGTGATCCAGACGAAACATGCGACTGTGGGGATTGTGCAAATGACCAGAGTTGCCAGAATTTGCAGGACGGGTCGGCCTGTTATCAGAACAGCCAGTGCGCGAGCGGGAGCTGTGTGAACAACATCTGCCAGGCCTCTGGAGGGGGCGATAACGGAGGAGGAGGCCAGCCTGGGGGTGGCGACAATGGTGGCGGAGGCCAGAACTGCGCCACTCCTGAGTCGTCTGTTCCGTTTTATTCAGACGACTACTGCATTGATGTTGGCAACTGCGGGGCAGGGGCCGACAGGTGCGTTGACAACAGGTGCGTCTGGGACGATCCCTCTGACCTCACTGTGGCCTGTCCTGCAGGGTCTTCATGCCCGTCCTATTATGTTCCAACAGGATGGGGCTGTGGCGGAGAAAGTTATGGCATAGATGTCTTGAAGCTTGAATCTGTTGAAAAAGTCTCCATACCAAACAGCCCTGATGGAGAGTACTTCAAATACACCATTTATTTCAAGGGAAGCGACAGGGGCCCGAACACCGAGGCTGACCATGCAAGCCTTTGGTGCAGCCTCAAGACGCCTGATGAAGCAACCACGTTAGCATTTATGACTGTTGACAACAATCTGCCTGATGCTGTGTGGCCTCTGTACAAAAAGCCGCACCCTGAGGTCATATGCTCAAGCCCAATTGCATTTCCAAGAGGCGCTCCTCCAAAAGCAACATGGAACAACAAATTTGAATGCTACAGCAGGACTGACATTTCAAGCTATGGAAACACTTTCAAAATAAAATGTGGTGTGGTGTGGTCTTGCAGGAGGGCGGATGGCGAACCTTATGGGTGTGCAAAAGGGAATGAGCCTCATGGGACACTGAGAGTTATCCTTCCTGACGACAGCCCTCCTTCAACAACTGCGACCTACACAAGGTACAAGAGGCCGGCAGGCTCCCAGCAGTACGGCCAGGAGGATGGGAGCATAAGCTCAACAGGAGGCCTGCAGAGCGTCTCGGCCTATGCAATAAAGGCCGAGTTTTCCTGCTCTGACGACCTGTCAGGATGCTTTGGCACAAAATACTGCGTTTCAGACTCTGTCTGCCAGCCTGACAAGGACTTCTCCTCTCCTGTCTGGCTTGGAGGAGCTGTTGCAGACGGCCAGGAAAAGGCCTACACTGTGTGCTACTCATCTTCTGACAATAGCGGGAATGCCGAGCAGAGGAAGTGTTGTCACAATAGACAAGAAAGGCCCTCTGCTGGGCGCAACATACACAGCAAAAGACAAGGACGGCAACATCCTTGCGACCCTTGACAATGGTGAAGTAGGGCCTGGAATCGTTGGATATGAAGTTGACATCTCATTGTATTGCAATGATGCAGGCTCGCCAGAATCAACCTGCGCGCAGGCAAAACTTTGCATCGGATCTTCAACTACACAATGCAACCCATGGAAGTCTGGGTTTGATGTTGAGATTGGAAAGGTTTCAGCAACAATTGGAAAAGGCCTTTCAGAAGGCCAGGAAAAGAAGGTTCATGTCTGCTATGCTTCAAAGGACAGGATAGGCAACAAGGGCCAGACACTGTGCAATTATGTTATCTCTGACAAGAAAAAGCCTGCTGTCAGCGGAAGCCTGAAGGAGATCTGGGCTACTGGAGACAGCTACCTTCTCGTGCTTTCAGGAGGCGCCCTCAGGGTTACAGACTCCTATGGGATTGACAGGATATTTGCCGGCGTTGACTCAAACGGCAACAGGAAATACGAAGGCGAGCCAGAGATGTTCTACCATGAGTTTGTCTCAGGGAGCAATGAAAGGAGCTATGGAATGCTTGTGAACAGGCCTTCATTCTCGCAAATAATCCCAAACAAGCCAAGGGCATGGCTCTGGGCTTATGACAGGGCAGGGAATGTGAACTTCCTTGCCTATGAGCTTGAAGTCAGGGAGGCCAACTGCATAAACAGGCTTGATGATGACAATGATGGAAAGGTTGACATATTTGACGAAGACTGCTCTGTCTCCCTTCTTTCAATTTCAGCCTACAAAGACCCATACAGGACAATTTCAGCAGGAACAGCTGTCACAGAAGGGAGCAATGTCTATGTTGAGGTTCCTTTTGAAATGACGCTTCCAAGCGGAAGCCCTGCTGGCTCCTATTCATTGAACTGGAAGGGGCCGTTTGACCTCATAATAGACCCACAGAAGGCAACAGACCCAATTGACGGCTCCTCCCAATATTCATGCTATGACGTCTCCATCCAGAATTCAAAGCTTGTTGGCACATGCCACATAAGGAAGTGGTTCAGGGTTGGGGACTGGGTTGACATAATTGCAAGGGGAAAAGGCCAGGAAAAGAAGCTTAGGCTTGTTGTGACAAGGAACGCCTGCGGGGACTACGGCCAGCAGGCATGCACAGGAACAGAAGGATGCCAGTGGTGCGGGCCTCCTGGAGAATGCCAGGGAATAAGGGTGCTTGACTTGGAAACAGGATGCATTCCTTCTGAAAGCACCTGCAACTTGAGGTGCAGCAAGGAGTGCGGAGCAGATGCAGAAAGCCAGAAGGACTGCAGCAACATATGCTATGTCCAGAACGGCAAATGGGTCTGGAAATTCGGAAAAGTGTTTGACGACAAGACATGCTCCTGCGACAGGACAAATGAGCAGGAAATTGTCTGTGAGCCAAAGGACAGCGACGGTGGCATGAACCCTGACACAAGGGGCACGTGCCAGGGGCTTTCAGAGCCTGCCTGCACAATTGAAGGAGGATGCCAGTATGGCGAGAGCTTCACAGACTACTGCGGTCCTGGCAACATATTGTATGAATACGTTGTTTCAGGAAACAAGTGCGAAGCAAGGCAGGTTGTCTGCAAGAATGGATGCGGAGATGGAAGGTGCCTCGGAGGCGTTGAGGTGAATCCTGTTTATCCACAGAACAATGCAGTGATAGAGACAACAGGTCAGTCAGCTCCAGTAACATTCATATGGAGGGTGAATGCCCCTGATGTAATGCAAAAAGGAGGTGGAGTATCCTATGTGAAGATAGACGGAGGGTCTGAAAAAGGCACTCTTAGGTGGTCTGCTGGAAGCGAGAAAGAGATATCATTCAGGGATTCTGTTCCTGTTGGAGTCCACACCTGGACGCCTTATTTTGAATATTCAGACGGCTCTGCAAAAACACAGGGCGAATCCTGGACATTCACTGTGAGGTCTGTTGAAAACCCTCCTGAATGCAATCCAGGAGATCCTGACTGCGCCCGACAATGGAAATGACAGGGAATTAGGAGATGCAACGAATTGGGATCGCGGCGGGGGTGGTTAGGTTTGCATGGAGGAAAGCGCGTGCTTGCGCGAGACCGCCGAGGGTTGAGAACCGCCCGGCTACGAAATGGAAGCCCTGGCGGGCTGCTCGCCCGCGCCGCGCGCCAGGGCCGACAGGCCCTTCCACCGAACTAGCCCGCGGCGTTCCAGGCCTGGGCGGGAAATGACAACGAATTCCAGGATGAAACGAATGGCGCTCGCCGGAACGATTGGCTTGGGCAGGGATGATGGGGAGGGTGGGTGAGTTGCACCTGACAGGTGCGACTCACCTGTGCCCGCGAAGCCGCCGGGGTTTGAGAACCGCCCGGCTATGAATATGGAAGCCCTGCGGGCTGCTCGCGCACCGCGCGCGAGGGCCGACAGGCCCTT
>JAADII010000050.1:0-33738 GCA_013151415.1 Chloroflexota bacterium | reverse complement strand
AACACAGATTGGGAACCAGGATTCGGACCGAGCAAGATTCGCGCCATCCTCCACACCTTCCCATTTCCCCATCCCCTCCCCACCCAAAACTTCCATCCTTACCGCCCCCTCCCACCTTGGTGACAACAATTCGTTTCATCCTCTGATTCGTTGTCATTTCCATTAGCCCAGCGCCTTCCAGGCCTGGGCGGTGGTCGGGCCGAGAACACAGATTAACACAGATTGGGAACCAGGATTCGGACCGAGCAAGATTCGCGCCATCCTCCACACCTTCCCATTTCCCCATCCCCTCCCCACCCAAAACTCCATCCTCACCGCCCCTTCCCACCTTGGTGACAACAATTCGCTTCATCCCCTGATTCGTTGTCATTTCCATTAGCCCAGCGCCTTCCAGACCTGGACGACGGTCGGAACAAGAACCCGCCCGAAAACCAGAAACTGGCCGAGCAGAGAAATCGTCCATCGTCCCATCGTCCCATCGTCTTCCCCACACAACCTCCCCTTCCGCACCCCCAGCGACTATGACTTGCTTACGTCCGAAACCCCATCTGGGCCGGAAAATCGCCCTATCGACCATCGCCATCACCATAAACGCCAATAACCCCTGTCTGCGCATTTATAAATGCTTCACGCTAATAACGCTGTGTTTCACGGTAAAAATACACAATTATCGACGCAAAGCGGATTATCGATGTTTTACGGCATTTCACACGATAAATTGATTACTTATCGTGTGAAAATCGTGTAAAAGCGATATAAATGGCTATTTATGAACAAAAATGCATTAATGACGGTTTTTCTTGCCGCTCAACGCCTATCGTCTCATCGTCTTATCGTCCATCGTCCCCTCATCCGCTTCACTCCTGCGTAACATGAAACGCCACAAAGGGAATATGCTCGCGCGCGATCTGGCGATAGCCCTCCTCCGTGCCGTCCACTTCCAGGCCCAGCACCTTGCTGAGATTGCGCGCGGCTTTGGGGTGCTTGCGCGCATAGCGCGCCATCATCTCGCCCGATTCCTCTGGCGAGAGCGGCTCGGCCACCGCGGCCATCTTCTTGTTGCCCACCTGAATCGTGACCTGCGGCGTCTTGAGGATATTACGATACCAATCCGACTTGCGTCCGAAGCCCGAGGCCACGAAATAGGTGTTGGTTTCGGGATCATAATCCGCGATCTCGACCACGGCCTGTCGCGGCAAACCGCTCTTGCGGCCCGTGTGCGTGAGCAAAAGGAAATGGCTTCCCAGCAGCCATCCCAGATGCAACCGATAAAGCCAGATGGGCGCGCGCCACAACAGACGCTGAAATCCGCGTGGGGGTTTGCGGGGTTGGTTTCTGCTCATGGGGCTTGTCTCCATCATGGATACTGGGTATTGGGATATTGGGTACTGGATACTGGGTATTGGCGCTTGGAGGAAAACCTGAATACCCAGTATCCAATACCTAATACCCAATACCTACTTCCCAATCACTCCCAACTCCCGACCGACCTTGGCGAAGACCTCCAGGCCGAAGTCCAGGTCTTCCTTGCTGTGCGCGGCCGTGTTCATCACCCGAATGCGGGCCTGACCGCGCGGCACGGTCGGGAAGCCGATGCTCATGGCGAACACACCGTTCTCGAACAGCAACCGGCTGAAGCGCTTGGCCAATCCCGCGTCGCCCAGCATGATGGGCAAAATGGGCGTCTGGCTGTGGCCGGTGTCGAAGCCCAGCTCTTGCATGCCCTGGCGCAGATAACGCGCGTTCTCCCACAGCCGATTCACCCGATCCTCGCTTTCCTCCAGCAAATCCACGGCCGCGAGACAGGCCGCGGTGTCGGCCGGGGTGGTCGCGCTGGAAAAGAGGAAGGGTCGGGCCTTCTGGCGGATGTAATCGACGATGAGCTTCTTGCCGGCGATCACGCCGCCCACCACGCCGAACGCTTTCGAGAGCGTGCCGATCTCCACATCGAACTTGCCGTGCAGATCGAAATGATCCACGATGCCGCGGCCCCCGCGGCCCAGCACGCCCTCACCGTGCGCGTCGTCCACCATGGTCAGCACGCCGTACTTCTCGGCCACCTCATACAGCCGGTCCAGGGGCGCGATGTCGCCATCCATGCTGAACACGCCGTCCGTCACCAGCAGCCCGCGACGATAATTGGGCAGATGCTCGCGAATCTTGGCCTCCGCGTCCTCCGCGTCGCAATGCTCATAGACCACGATCTTCGCGCCCGAAAGACGGCACCCATCAATGATGGAGGCGTGATTCAGTCGGTCGGAAAAGATCACATCGCCCTTGCCCACCAACGGCGGGATTGCGGCCTGATTGGCGTTGAACCCGCTCTGCACATAAAGCGCGTCCTCCACGCCCTTGAACGCGGCCAGCCGTCGCTCCAGCTCCACATGCAGGCTGGTCGTTCCGGCGATGGTGCGCACCGCGGCCGGGCCCACGCCCCAACGGTCGATGGCCTTCTTCGCGGCCTCGCGCAGCCGGGGATGATTGGCCAGGCCCAGATAATTGTTCGTGCAGAAATTGAGCACACGCTTGCCGTCCACCACCATCCAACCATCCGCGGGCGACTCGATGGTGCGAATGTTGATGAACAGATTCTCCTGTTGCAAACGCTCGATTTCATCCACAATGAATTGCAACTTTGCTTCCGTCATGTTTGAACCTCCGGGAGTTTACAGTTCACAGTTCACGGTTCACAGTTGACCGTTGACCGTCGACTGTTGATCGTTTTTATTCCGTAAACATCACCACCTTTCCGCTCTGGCCGCTGTGCATCACGCGCAGCGCTTTTTCGTATTCATCCAGGCTGAAGCGATGGGTGACCACCTTGGTGAGATCCACCAGGCCGCTGCTCAGCAGGCCGCGCATCCGATACCAGGTGCCCCAAAGCTCGCGACCCACAATGCCGTACACGGTCGCGCCCTTGAACACCACATGATTGTTGACATCAAAGGGGATGGCCGAGGGCGCCAAGCCCAGCAACGCGGCCTCGCCGCCGGGCCGCAACACGCGAAAACCCAGATCAATGGCCTGCGGCGCGCCCGACATCTCCAACAACACATCCACGCCATCACCGCCCGTGTCCTCCCAAATGATGCTGAACGCGTCTTGCTCCGAAACATTGATGGCCACATCCGCGCCCATATCGCGCGCCATGCGCAAACGATAATTCGAGATGTCGGTGGCGTAGATGGTGCGCGCGCCGGCCGCCTTGGCCACCATAATCGTCATCAGGCCCACCGGCCCGCAACCCGTCACCAGCACCTTGCGCGCGGTGAGGTCGGTCGCGAAGGCCGTGTGCACCGCGTTGCCGAAATTCTCCTGCAAGCTGGCCACTTCCGGCGACATATCAGGCGGATTGGGCCACAGATTTTCGGCCGGCATGACGATGTAGTCGGCCCAGCAGCCGTCCCGGTCCACGCCGATGATCTGCGTATTCTGGCACAGATGCCCCCGACCCGTGCGACACATGCGACAGGCATGACACACGATGTGGCTTTCCGCGGAGACGAAATCGCCCACCTTCACCTCGGTCACTTTTTCCCCCACCTCCACCACATGCCCGCAGAACTCATGACCCACGATCACAGGCGGGTTGATGCGGCTCTGCGCCCACGGGTCCCAGCGAAAAATATGCATGTCCGTGCCGCAAATCGAAGTGGCCGTCACCCGGATCAGCGCATCGCGCGGCCCCGGCTGGGGGATGGGCGCCTCCACCATCTTCAGCCCCGGCGAACGGTCGGGCTTGACGATGGCGCGCATGGCGCCATTGTGTTCGCTCATCACACACTCCGTTGGGTGAGATAGAGAAGATTATAACGATGAAAAGAGGTCGAAACTCCAGAAATCAAGAGGACGGACCTTTGGGAGCAAAAGTCAAAGGCCAAGACGCTAAACCGGCAACAACAAGCAAGCCAATCGCGAACCAAAAACCATGAACTTAAAGCCGTAAAACATAGAACGGTGAACGCTCACCCATAGTATAGCACGCTAAAGAACGCACCCCCAACTCGTCTTGCGCGACTTTCAAGGCTTTTCTGCGTCATCCTCTATGATGCACTATGCCATCGAGTGCATGGTCAGAACGTATCTCGTGTTGCGTCCTGCGTATCTCGGCGAACGTAGACGCGCCTCCAAATCGAAACCACCGCCCGGCAAAATAGCCTTAGTCTCGGCGAAGGGTTACGCAAACGCAATACGATCATCTCGTGGAGGTGCTGAAATGCGAGCTACACCCTGGCCCGCGCTTTTTGCGCGCGGTCGCCGTTTTCTCGCCACTTTTTTGGTCTTGTTGCTGATCGCCGCGGCCGCGTTTGTGAGTTTTGGACGCAAACCCACGACAACCGTTCGCGCCGCGCCCCTTTCCTGGCTCGATCTGGGAGGCCCGCGTGGAGGACCGGCCCTGGCTTTGGCGCTGAGCCCAATTTATCCTGGCGATCATGTGGTTTTCGCGGGTGGGGGACGAAATTATGGGCATGGCAGCTGGGCGGGGCATGGCATCCAACGCTCGAACAACGGTGGTCAAACCTGGTCTTGGGTGGGCGGAGAGCAGGATGGCGCAGTGTTGGATATGGCTTTTTCAACCCATTGGGCCGTTGATAAAACAGCCGTCGCGGCCCTTTGGTCGGGGGTCTGGCTGACTCAAGACGGCGGCGCCAGCTGGACACAGATATCCGGCTTTGCCGCCGGCGCTCCCAATATGGTCGCCACCGTCGATATCAGCCCTGAATTCGCGGCCGACCAGACCATACTGGCCGGCGGCGTATACGGCGCGCTGTGGCGCACCGCGGACGCCGGAGCGAGTTGGGCGACTATTCCTGGCCCTGGCATGCCTCGTCGCGTGCGTTTTCATCCCACTCAGGGTCATATTGTGCTGCTCGCGGCCAGTGATGGTCTTTGGCGCAGCACGGATGGCGGCGTCACCTTTACGCAAACCATCACCAACACCC
Organism: Chloroflexota bacterium; assembly: GCA_013151415.1. GTDB lineage: Bacteria > Chloroflexota > Anaerolineae > J102 > J102 > JAADII01. Next base: position 28,795 of record JAADII010000050.1, on the reverse strand, counting down.
AGGTCTTCGATATCGCGTTCCGTCCCGGTTACGATGCGGTCTATGCCACCTTTGATAATCAGATATGGCGCAGCGCCGACGCTGGCGTCAGTTGGGCCATCTTTGGCGGTCAGGCCAACGCCAACTACGATCCCCTGGCCGTCTCGGCCGATGGCAAAGGGATATTCACCGCAGTCGGCCCCACACTCTATCGTTACGACTTCGATATAGACGAATTCATCCATTTGCCTGCGGATTTCAACGGCAAGAGCATCCGACGCATTGCCGTCTCGCCCAATTTCGAACTGGACCGCACGGTGCTAGCGGGGACCATCGATGGCGTATGGATAAGCGTGGATGGTGGCAATACGTTTGATTTGTCCGACGGATTCACCCGATTACCCGTGTTCGCGCTCGACACAGTGGACTATGGCGCAGGCGGTGATCTTTTCGCGGCCACGAATCTGGGCGTGTGGCGTCGCAACGCCGGCCAATGGCGACCAGCCAGCGCTGGATTGGTGGGCGTTCTTGCATCTTCACACACCGATGTCGCGCTCAGCCCCGATTATCCCGTCGATGGCGCGCTCTACACCACCAAACTGCTGGGCGTAAGCATTGGCGCCACGCTTTACCATTCGGACGATCGCGGCGACGCCTGGACGCCGCAAGCCAACGCCGCGTATTTGGGCCAGGTGGAAGTCTCGCCCGCTTTCGCCACCGACAACACGGCCTTCGCCGTCACCGAATCAAAAGTTCTGGAAACCAACGATCGCGGGGTAAGCTGGACCGCTCAACCCTTCTGGGATGCAAACCATAAAGCCATCTTGCTGGCGCTTTCTCCCGCGTTCGACACTGATCAAACCCTGGTCGCTGCCGGGAACAACGTTTATTACAGTCACGACGGCGGGGCCGTCTGGAAGGCGGCCAGCTCTCCGCCTCCCATCACTCCCGCGGCCAATCCCTCCTGGGCGCCCAACAAGCTTATCGCCGCCTCACCCACCACCTACTTCCTGGCCATTGTCCGCTACGACGCAAATCCGCCTTACGCCCGGAGCGACCAACTCTGGCGTAGCGACGACGCAGGCCACACCTGGACGCAGGTCGGCGGGCCTCAGGCGCCCATCGCCGCGTTGGCCGCCAGTCCAAACTACGCGACCGACCACACACTCTATCTGGCGACCTATGACGACGATCCCGACGATGAGACCCCTTTGCCTTCCGACATCCTTCGCAGCGTTGATGGCGGTCTGACCTGGGAAAACCTGGGGTCCACGCCCGACCACGCCGCCATTCGCAGCCTGCTTGTTCCACAAGACAAGCCCGATTCGCTGCTGGTGGGCGCAGACGGCGTGTGGGAGCTGGCTCCCGCCACAGCTCCTACGGCCACGCCCGATCCCTGTAGCCAATTACTGCTCAATCGCAGTTTTGAATACGAGGGCGAGTGGACCATTCCGGTGACGGCCTACTCCGCGCGGCGCACCACCGACAAAAAACGCCAGGGGTCATGGTCTATGCTCACAGGCGTGACCGATGCGGCCGAGGATCGTTACAGCTACAGCGACTTTTATCAAGATGTGACGCTTCCCCTGGCCGCCAGTATCACGCTAGACATCTGGCGATGGCCCCTGGCCCCAGGCAGCGCCTCCCTTTCGGCTCAAACCCAAACCCTCCCCGATCCGGCCCTGGCGCGCGTATTGCGCTCCCGCACCTACAGCGAATTTCGCGACGCCCTCAGCGCGCTCAAGGGTGATTTGCAATACGGCATGGTCATCGAGCTGCCAGGTGGCGAGATCACCTTTCTTTACGCTCGTCTCGACAACGATCAAGCCTGGGTCAACGAGCAGTTCGACTTGACCGCCTTTGGCGGCAAACAAGTCCGACTCCAATTCGGCACATTCAACAACGGCTCTGGCTCTTTCACGGCCCAATACTTCGACGACTTCTGGCTCTCGGCCTGCCAACCCACCCCCACACCCACGCCTTTGCCCGAACTGCTCTATCTCCCGCTGATGTGGTTGGATTACGAGCGCCCCACACCCACGCCAACCGTCACACCTACGCCAACCATCACACCAACTCCAACCGAAACCCCCACCATCACGCCCACACCCACCATCACGCCAACGCCAACCGTCACCCCCACATCGACCATCACGCCCACGCGCACCGAGACCCCCACGGCCACGCCGACTCCCACCAACACGCCCACGTCCACATTCACCCCCACGCGCACCCCTACATTCACGCCCACGCCTACGGCCACGCCGCTCTTTCCATTGGACGCCATTTACCCGCTCTATGTCATTGCGCAGGCCACTACGCCCGAATCGCTCTATGCGCTGGACAACCAGGGTCGGCTGCTCCTCTCGCATGATCGCGGCGCGACATGGCTGAATCTCGACCTCAGCTCCAAAATCGGCCATCCCGGTCGTTCGTTGGGCGGCGGCTATGCTCCACCCTTCGAGCTTTGGGTTGGTGCGATTGGAGGCTTGTATAAGAGCGTCGATGGCGGGGCGAATTGGAGCCATGTCTCCTCATTCCAACCCGAAATCGGCGTAACGGTGGACTTCAGCAACCCATCAATCCTTTGGACCGCGGGCCAGCGCGCAGGTTATCGAGGCGTATTACGCAGCACCGATGGCGGCGCAAACTGGAGCGCGGCCGGCTTGGGCATAGACGATGACACTCTTGCCGCAAACATTTTGATACACCCCTCGGCTCACAGCACGCTTTATGCATACACATGGGGACCCGCCAGCAAGCCCAATCTCTGGCGCGGCCAATCTCCTGGCCTGTGGACCGCGATCACCGATCCGGTTCAGGCCCCCTCGCTCGATGCGCCGCCATTGTTGGGTCTGGCCCTGCGGGCGGATGTGGGCTCGCTGTGGGCGGGCGGCGAAAATGGCGCATTGCTCTACAGCCCCAATCCTTTAGAGCTCGCCCCCGATCAGGTGCTTTGGAAAATCGCACACCAGTTCGGGCCGGGTTATTATGCACAGCCCCTCGCCTGGGGGGCCGGGCCGAGCATCTACATCACGCTCTACCGGCTCGGTTCGCCCGGCGCGGCATTCCTCCGTAGCGACGACGGTGGCCAAACCTGGGTCCAGCTTCATCTACCATAAAAACAAGGGCCTGGAGACAAATCATCTCACCCTTTTTCACAGCGGTCCGACGGCGGGCTTGCCCGCGCCAATACAGATGAAAATCGCTTGCGCCGACCAACGTAGACGATGCACCTTTTGGTCGATGTGGGTCTGGCCGTTCATCACGACATGAGCTGTCCGACCAACCTCGGGTTGTCGACTGCGGTTCACTGGCTTTGCGTTTCGGGCGTGGTGGGCATAAGCACGGTCTGACGCACAATGGAATGCAACCGGCTGCTGCGACGCTTCACCATGATGGTGGTCACCTGAGAGCGCTTGGCAATCTGCTCAGTGATGTTGCCCATGAGCAAGTTCTTGAAAAGCGGCTCTTCGGTCGCGCCAATCACAATCATATTATGGCCTTCCACCTGCGAGAGAATGCCCTCCACAACCTGTTCGGCCTCGACAATGCGCCGCTCGATCCGATCGTATTCGATCCCCTCCAGGGTGTAATCGAACACCTTTTGGGCGCGAATGTGCATGGCTTCATCCGCTCCCGGGGGCGCCACATGCATCAACGTCACTTTGGCCGGACCAGACTGCACAGTTTGGGCCAACTGCACAGCCAAACGCACCGCGCGCCGACTGTTAGGGCCGCCCGCCACCGGAACCAACACGGCCTTCAAGTTCTCGATAGCCCCGCCATCGCGAATGTAGCGCACCACAGCCACATCAGTGGGTGGGTTGTCCACCAAAGGATCAATGACCGAGCCAAAAAGCTTGCCCGCGGTGTTGGTATACCCGGGCCAACCCAACACAATGAGGTCCGAGGCGTTATCCACCGCGGTCTGACGAATGGCTTGATCGACCTTACGACCAAGCCGAATGAGCGTGTGAACCGGCACATCGTACTGCTTGGCTTTCTCGATGACGACTTCCAGATATTTTCGCCCTTCGCGCAGGAGTTCGCGCCCTTCGCCCAAAGTTAACTGCTGCGGCACCGCGACTACATGCAAAGCCAGGACCTCACCCTGATTTGCACGCGCCACCACTGTGCCGATCGCGCCCAGCTCATGGGCTTGCTCTTCGGTGGCGACCGGCACCAACACCGAGTAATCGCGGCTGACCAACACCTCTTCGAGCAAAATTTCCTTCGGCTTTTCCTTGATCTCCACAGCCCTGAAATACGTATAATAGGCAAGCAAGCCCACCACAAGCCAGATTGCAGCGGTCACCCAGGCGCGAGGAGCAAAGCTAAAAAGCACCAACGCCAAAAAAGCATTGGCCAGAATAGCCAACAAGGGGACAATGGGGAACCAGGGCACCCGAAAACTACGAGGCAGATCAGGCATTTTGTGTCGCAAGGTCATCACGGCCACATTCACCTGCAAAAACAATAGCAAAAACATAATATCGGCCGCGGCCGCAACCTCTTCGATGGGAAGTGACCAGGCCATAAGCAACATAAGGCCGCCCGAGATAATGACCGCCAAATAAGGGGTGTGCCGACGCGGATGAATACGCGAGAAAATCTCAGGCAGATTATGATCGCGGCCCATGGCGAAAGAGACGCGTGAAGAGGAATACGTGGTCGCGTTCAAAGCCGACATGGTGGAAATGAGGCCGCTAAGCAACAAAACCACAGCGCCAATGCCCAGCGGAAACGTTTGTTGAGCCACTTCCACAACAGCCACTTCCTTTTGTTGGCCCAAATAATCCCACACATTCATGCCCGCCGGGGGCGTGGTCGCGCCCAAAGCCGTGATGCTCACCAACACATAAATGGTGACGCTGATAAGAATGGAAAGAAAAATCGCACGCGGCACATTGCGCTCTGGCTGGATTACCTCCTCGCCCGACTGGGCAATAATTTCATAACCCTCGAAGGCGATGAAAGTGAGGCCCATGGCGATGAACACCCCAACAATGCCATTGGGCAAGAACTCGGTGGTGAAACGGGTGTGCCAGGCGTCGGTGCGCAACATGGCCAGCACCCCAAAAATAACGAACAAACCCAAGATGACAATCTTCAAAATCGTGATCACATTGCCCACCGCCCCGGTTTCAGACGCGCCGCGATAATTGATCGCCGTAAAAGCGACGATGACCAACGTCATGAAAAGCAACGTTTGTTGGTGAACAGTTAGTCCAAACAGATCGATGCCGGCCATGTGAACCAGCTCCGCGGCGAAGCGGCCAAACGCCAAACCGTAAAGACTGCCCGCCACGGCATGGGCGAACCAGCTCATCCATCCGGCCAGAAAGCCGTTGGCTCCGCCCAAACCGATTTTCACCCACAAATAACCACCGCCCGCCTCTGGAAAAGCGGAGCCCAACTCAGCATACGAGGCGGCCGTGAGCATGGCCACGACGCCATTGAGGAAAAACGCCAACACCAACGCCGGGCCGGCAACGCCCGCGGCAATGCCCGTCAGCACAAAAATGCCCGCGCCAATCATCGCGCCGACGCCGATCATGGTGATGGTGAACAAGGTCAATGTGCGGCTCAGACTGACATGTTCGGCCGCATGATGATGAGGAGAAGGAACGTTGTTGAGTGCCACAGAACCGTTTACCAGTGAGTGAGAGGTTGAGAGAAAAAGTCGAAAAGCAGGGAAGACTTCCGCATTATCCACAAAATGCTGCAAACTGGCAACACCCGCGAATCACAAAGAAGGCGCTTGGGCCAATGTCTTGCATTTCCGAGAGCATGACGCGGTCAACCCGCCGCGAATGCCTGATGCATCTCGGCTCGCACGCCCTTGAGCCCGCATCTCGGGCCCTATAGCCAATTGCGCCCAACCACCGAGGCGCGCAAATAAACGACCAATTAAGGAAGCTAGAACACATTTCACCTTTTATCTTGATTGGGCGAAATCACCAACCCTTGCATATAATACCTCATCCATTCTCGACGCAGAACAACGTCGAGCCCCCAAGTCTGTCATCCATATTTTCACTCATCATTTCGGAGTTGTCGTTATGGACGAAGAACGCAATCTTGACGAGAAGTTCACGCCTGTTGGAACCGCTTGGATACTGGCCATTTATTTTCTCCTGATAATCGCCTTCTGGGGTTTGGCATATCTGGAGATGTTACTCGGCGCTTGATCGCGTTCAAGGAGGAAACGCCATGCATGTCCATCGTTATGAACAAGCCTGGTTCTACTTTACTTTGGGTTTGCTCATCGTCTTTTTCAGCGCGGTCATGACCGCGGCCCTCGCTTTTGGCGTCAATGTGCCCTCGCCCCAGGGGGTGGTCAATCCCAATGACCTTTCGACGACCGATTTCGCCGAACCGGGCGTGCGTCAATTGAGCGACACGGTGTACGAAGCGTACGTCGTTGGTCGCATGTGGCAATGGGACCCGGCCGAGATCCGGATCCCGGCGGGCGCCCATCTGAAACTTTACATCACCAGCAGCGACGTTCAGCACGGTTTCAAAGTCATGGGAACCAGCTTGAACATTATGGTGGTGCCGGGCCAGGTTTCGCTGGCCACCCACACCTTCGATGAACCGGGCGAGTATCTGGTCATTTGTCATGAGTATTGCGGCATCGGGCATCCACAAATGTCCGCCAAAATCATTGTCGAACCTGTTCAGGAGCCTTAACGGGCACAGGAGGATATCATGGCCATATCACGAAATTTGAAAGCGCTTACGCTTGCATATGCGTTGCTGGGCATAGCCGCGCTGTTTGTGGGCGCGCTCTTTGGGCCATTGCAAGCGCTCGATCACGCCCGCATCGACACTTACCCCTATCTCAGGATGCTTTTGCCCTTTGTAAAGAGCTATTACATGGGGCTGAGCTTGCACGGCATCTTGAACGCACTTATCTGGACATTTTCCTTCACCGCGGGCTTTCTTCTTTTCGTCACAGCCAAAGCGCTGAAACGCGAGTATCCTCGAATGTGGATGCCCTGGCTTAGTTTTGCGCTTATGGTGGTGGGGCTGCTGTGCACAGCCTACGCGTTGCTGACCAATCAAGCGTCGGTTCTTTACACTTTCTATCCGCCATTGCAAGGCCCGCCCATCTTCTATTTCGGCCTTGTGTTAGTGGTGGTGAGCACTTGGGTTGTGGCGCTGTCCTTGATCAGCATCTATCGGGCCTGGCGCAAGGAGCATCCAGGCGAACGCACGCCCTTGCCTGCGTTCATGTCGTTGGCCACCTATGTCATGTGGTTCATCGCTTCTCTGGGCGTGGCGGCCGAAGTGCTCGTCCTCATTTTGCCCTGGTCGTTGGGCTGGGTGCAATACACCGATCCGCAATTGGCCCGCACGCTTTTCTGGTACACCGGACACCCCCTGGTCTATTTCTGGCTCTTACCCGCTTACGTGGCCTGGTATGTCATTTTGCCCAAGCGGGTGGGCGGCAAACTCTTTTCAGACCCGTTGGCCCGACTGGTGTTTTTGCTCTTCGTGCTCATGTCCACGCCGGTGGGTTTTCACCATCAATACACTGATCCGGGCGTGCCGGCCGGCTGGAAGGCCGTGCATGCGGTGTTCACCTTCCTGCTCTTCATCCCTTCCATGCTCACGGCTTTCACCGTTATCGCCTCTATTGAGCATGGGGGACGAAAACGCGGAGGCAAAGGAACATTCGGCTGGTTGCGCACACTGCCCTGGAATGATCCCGTGGCCGTAACCATGATGTTGGCCGGCATCGGCTTCATGTTTGGCGGCATCGGCGGTCTGGTCAACGCCTCTTACAATATCAACCTGGTCGTGCACAACACCTCCTTTATTCCGGGCCACTTCCATCTCACCGTAGGCACGGCCGTGACGCTCACTTTCATGGGCCTCACCTACTGGCTCTGGCCTCAACTGACAGGGCGACGGATCATCTCAGATAAGCTGGCGGTTATCCAGGCGTGGGTGTGGTTCGTCGGCGTGATGATCTTCGCTCGCGGCATGCACTGGGCCGGGTTGATGGGTTTTCCCCGTCGCGTGTCCATGAGCGCGGCCAACTACTGGTTGGAGGAATGGAACGCTCCCGCCATGATGACGGCTGTAGGCGGCTCCATAATGTATATTGGCGCATTGCTCTTTTTCTTCATCGTGGTCGCTTCGTTCTTCACCAAGCGCGTCACGGTGGATGAAGAGGAATATGCATTCGCCGAAGCGCTTTCACAGGCGGATCGAGCGCCGGCCCTCTTCGAGCGCTGGAGCGTGTGGGTGGGCGCGGCCGTGGTGCTCATCCTCTTCGCCTACGGCCCTTATCTGCTCACCTACACCTACAATTTCATTTCGCCCGGCTTTTCGGGCATTTGGTGAAGCAAGCGTCATGCTTTCAAGAGGGGTCGGCCTTCGGGTCGGCCCTCTTTTTATGCATTCACTCTGTTTGCTGTAGAATTCAGATAGCGTTTTTCGCGACGCGCAGCCCCACGTCCACCCCATCTCTGGCGACAAAAACCACTTATGACCAAATCTATTTTCGATCTCGACTGGCTCATTACGCTCGCGCGCGAGGCGGGTGAAATCGCGTTGGGCTATTTCCGACGCACAGCCTCGCGGCGCAAAGCCGACCACACCATTGTGACCGAAGCGGATCTCGCGGTGGAAAGCTTCCTCACCCAACAGCTCCGCCGTCGCTTCCCCGATCATGGGATTCTGGGAGAAGAAGAGATTGCTCACCATCGCCACGCGGCTTACGCCTGGGTGCTCGACCCCATTGACGGCACGGCTGTGTTTGCGGCCGGGCTTCCCATTTGGTGCATCAGCATCGGCTTGTTGGTGAAAGGGCGACCCGCCGCGGGCGTAGTTCACCTGCCGGTCACGCGCGATGTCTTCGCTGTAGACCTGGAAGGCCCTCCTTTGCTCAACGGCGAACCCATCCAGGTGGCGCCCAACGAACCCTATCACGACGAAACCATCCTGTTCGGCGTGGCCGATGCGCACCGCCTGTGGCGTATTGATTTCCCGGGCAAAATGCGGGCGTTTGGCGCGTGCGCAGCTCACTTTTGCTATGTGGCCGCGGGTTTTGGCGTAGGCGGACTAAACACGCACACCGCGCTTTGGGACATCGCCGCGGCCTTACCCATTCTCGAACGAGCAGGCGGCGCTTGCTCATTGCTCGACGGTTCACCCATCCCGTTCCACCAAATCATCGACGGCGTCAAAATTCCCCAGCCTGTCGTTTTTGCTCCCACCCATTTTTTGCCCGACATTCGCAGCCGACTAACATATTTTGGAGAGATGAAAAAAGAGCTCGACGCGCAGAAGTGATGTTCAGGCCGTCAAGAAAGAGCCATGTTGCCCTCCAATCCCTTCGAGATCCGCCTGGATCGCAACGACCCCAGGCCTCTGTATCGACAGATCAAGGACGCGCTGGCCGCGGCCATCGAAAGCGGCGAGCTGCCCCCATCGACGCGATTGCCCGCGACGCGCGCCCTGGCCCAAAAACTGGGCGTGGACCGCGTCACCGTGGTCACGGCCTACAACGAGCTCGCGGCCGAGGGGCTGATTCAATCTCATGTGGGGCGCGGAAGTTTTGTGTTGGACCCGGCCAGCCTGACGGGCCGCCACGAGACGCCCCCCGCGCCGCCCAGCCTGCGAGCGCCCGATGAATGGACCGCGCACAACTTCAATCGCGAGATGATGCGGCTGGCGCGACGGCCCGATATCATCACCTTTGGGCCGGGCATGCCCGCCACCGATCTGCTCCCCGCCGACGATTATCGCTTCGCCCTCAACGCGGTGTTGCGACGCGACGGGCCGGAGGTGCTGCAATACGGCCCTATCGAGGGCCACCCGCCTTTGCAGGCCGCCATTGCCGAGGAACTGGCCGGATTCGGCGTGCATATTCGGCCCGAACAGGCGCTCATCACCAGCGGTGCGGAGCAGGCCCTGAGTCTGGCCATGCGCACGGTGTTGCGCACCGGCGACGCGGTGTTGGTGGAGCAACCCACCTATTTGCACGTGCTCGACCTGTTGGCCGGCTCAGGCATCGAAGCCCATCCCGCGCCCTGCGATGAACAAGGCGCTCGCGCGGACGCATTGCCCGAGCTTATCGAACGTCACCGCCCCCGCCTGCTCTACCTCACCCCCACCTATCAAAATCCGACCGGCGTCTGCATGCCTCTGGCCCGGCGCCGCGAAATACTCCAACTGGCCGCGGCTCATCATTTGCTCATTCTGGAAGACGACGTTTATCGCCATTTGTGGCTGGATGCGCCTCCGCCGCCACCTTTGCGCGCCCTGGACCCCGCCGACAACGTCATCTATGTTAACGGCTATTCCAAATGCCTTTTGCCCGGCGCGCGCATTGGCTATCTGCTCGCGCCCCAACGCCTGCATGCGGAACTCGAAGCCGCGCACCAAACGCTCGATCTCACGGCCACCGAACTCAGCCAACGCGCTTTGGCTCTGCTGTTCGAGCAAAGCCGCTTCCGCCAGCATCTGGAGCGCGTGCGCGCGGCCTATCGCGAGCGTCGTCGGGCCATGCTCGAGGCTCTAACCGACTACATGCCTCCCGGCGCCTCCTGGACCCGGCCCGCGGGCGGCCTTTTCCTCTGGCTGCGCCTTCCCCCAGGAGGCCCCAGCGCAACCACACTCTATGTGCATGCGCTGGACCTGGGCGTCGCGTTCGCTCCGGGTCATCTCTTTTATTTGCCTGAACGCGTGAAAGCCGACGACGCCGCGCACAGCCTGCGTCTGAACTTCACCCTTTACCCACCACCGATCATTCGCGATGGCATCCGCCGGCTCGCCCGCGCCTGGGAGCGGGCGGGAGGGGAATTGCCGTCATCATGACTCGCGGCATCATCTTTAGAGCGATGCAAGCCGCCCCGACGGCTCGCAAAAGCGATATTGCATGGCAAATGCACTGAGCAAACGCAACGCCATTCCGGACGCCGCCATCACGCGGCGATAGCAATCATCAGGGCGACATCATGTTGGGAAAGATCATCGAATCGAAAACCCCGGCCTCTCTCCGCTGGCGCTCGTGGGCCGCGTGGGCGTTGTTCGGATTGGCGCTTGCCGGCGAAAGCATCGCGCTCTATGCATCCGCGGTCTCGGCCAATTTGACCATCACCCGTTTATCGGTCGTCGCGGCCACGGCGCTGCTTCTCACCGGGCTGATCCCTGCGCTGCTTCGACCCGGGCCTGATTCGCGACTGGCAGCCTGGCTGGCCCTCTTCATGGCCGCCCTGGTGGCCTTGCCCTTTGATCTGGCCGCTATCAGACCTCCCGTGGAGGGCGTTTGGTATCAGACCATGCCCATGCACATCGTGCTACGCACTTACAACGGCGCACTGGCCGCGTCAGCCGCCTATCATCTTACGTCGCGCTTTCCCCCGCGGCCGGATCGCGCCTTTTCGCCCCGACGCGTTGCGTTGGTCTATCCCCTTTCTCTGTTCGTAGTCACCCTAATGTTTGTCAGTCCGGCCGGACCCTCTCGAGCATTGGTCTCATTGCTGGCGGCCGCGTGGTTTGCCGGGCTGCTCCTGGCCGCTCATCGAGCGTTGTTGCGTGTAAGTCGCAATCCCGACCCGGCCTACCGGCGCTCCGCCCAACAAGCGCGCCTGCTTCTGTTGGGGTTCCTGGCGGCTGAATCGCCGCTTTTCTTGCGGGTGTTTTTCTACTTTCTGGGTTTGCCCAACATCATCCCATATAATGCGGTCTTGATCATGCAATTGGCCGCGCCGCTCACTGTGGCCTATGCCATCTTGCGGCATGATCTGTTCGAGATCGACGCGACCGTGCGCCGCGCGCTGGCCTACACCGTGGTCTTCTCCCTGCTTTTGGCCGTCTACTTTGGCCTCACCATGCTCATCTCGCTGGTCGCGGCTCAAACCGCGCCCAAGTTTCGGGGCGCGGCCTTGCTGACGGGCCTGATGACGGCCGCGGTCGCGTTTCGCCCTCTTTACCGGGGGCTTCAGCGCCGGGTGGACGGTTGGTTTTATCCTGAACGGCTTCATTTCCAGGAGGCCATCGCGGCCGCCCGCCGCGAATTGAGCCAGGTTGTAAACCGAGAGCGGGTGATGACGTTATTGGAGAAGGAGCTTCCCCGGCGACTGAACGCGACCTGGGCGCGTTTGATTTTAGCCCCCAACCAGGATATTCCCGCGGCCGATGCGCCTGCGCCGGCCTGGAACGCTCGCATTGTGGTGGGTGACGCGGTTTTGGGACGATATTGGCTTGGGCCTCGACACAGCGGCTTGCCTTACGATGCGTCCGAACGCGCTCAGTTGCAAGCGCTGGCCGAGCAGGCCGGTCTGGCCCTGGCCTATGCCGAGACTCTGGCCGAGTTGGAAGCGTTGAATCGCGATCTCGAACGGGAGGTCGCGCTGCAAACCGCGAACGCGCTGGCTCAACAACGCGCGCTGGTTGCCACCGAGGAGCGTCAGCGCATCGCCCGCGATCTTCACGATTCGGTGACCCAAACCCTGTTCAGCATTAGCCTGGGCGCGCGAGCGCTACGCAAGCTGGCCCTGAAGGACCCCGAAGCCGCGGCCGCGGGACTTCAGGAGCAAGAGCAGGCCGCTCAGGCCGCGTTGGCCGAAATGCGGGCGCTGCTCGCACAATTGCGCAGCCCGCTTCTGGCCGATGGCGATCTGGCTCAGGCTCTGCGCCAACATTGCCTGAGCATAACGCAACGGACCGGATTGCGCGTGCATTTGGACGCGCCTGAATCGTTGCTCTTGCCCTCTCATCTGGCCAATGAATTGCTTCACGTCGCTCGAGAGGCCATGCACAACGTGCTGAAACACAGCGGCGCGGATGAAGCCGAGTGTCGAGTGGTTCGCGACAAGGAGGGGGTGCGTCTGACGGTGCAAGATCGAGGTCGCGGGTTCGAGTGGGAGGCGCTGGGGCCGGGACGGGGCATGGGCCTGGAAAGCATGAGAGAACGGGTGGCCGCATTGGGCGGGGAAATCCACATCGAGTCGGAGCCGGGATGGGGCGTGGCCATTCATGTTTGGGTTCCGACGCCCGCGAAGCAAGGAGAAGAAGCATGAGCATAAGCGTTGTCATTGCCGACGATCACGAAATCGTGCGCCGCGGGCTGCGCATGACCATCGCCGGCGAAGAGGATATGGTTTTGTTGGGCGAAGCGAGCAACGGCCGCGAAGCCGTGGACCTCGTGGCCCGAACGCAGCCCGACGTGGCCCTGCTCGATATCCACATGCCGGAGATGAGCGGGATCGACGCGGCCCGGATGATCCGCGAGCGTTTTCCCTCGGTGCAGGTGCTCATCGTCACCGGTTTTGGCAACGACGCGCATCTCTACGCGGCATTGCAGGCCGGGGTGACGGGCTATCTGCTCAAAGACGCGACCGGAGATGAATTGGTGGACGCGATACGCGGCGCGGCTCAGGGCAAGCCGCAGTTGCACCCCCAGATCGCCCGTCGTTTGATGACGCAAATGCCCCGACCCAAAACCCCTTTGGATGAACTGAGCGAGCGAGAACGCGAGGTGCTCACCCTGATCGGGCGCGGCATGAGCAACAAAGAGATCGCGAACGCGCTCCATCTCACCGAAGCGACCATCAAAGGATATGTCAGCGCCATTCTGGGCAAACTGCATGTGGATGATCGCACCCAGGCCGCGCTCTTGGCCGTGCGCTATGGGCTGATTGAGCTGGAGGAGTTGCCGGGCGGGGCACTGTTTTGATTGCTTTCAACATTGCTTGCAACCATTTGAATGATGCTGTACAATTTATTTCATTGGATAGAATCTCAATGAACGATTTTCCCCAGGATATTCCTTATCAAACCGACATCAAAGCCTATTGCCAGCGCGTCGTCGAATCATTTAAGCCAGATTGCATTATTCTTCATGGTTCAGTGGCGCGCGGAGAAATGCATCAACATAGCGATATAGACATTTTGGTTATAGGTGGAGAATTCCCCAAAAATTTCTTCCAACGTCTTTACTTGCTCAACCGACTAAGAACCGGTGATGCTCCTATCGAGGCCGTAGCATATTCAATGGCCGAATGGGAACAGATGATGAAAAACTTACACCTTACCGTTCTAGAGGCGCTGGAGTGGGGTGTTCCGTTGTATGGGGAGCCTCTTTTTGCAACATGGAAAGCGCAATTCGAAAACTGGAAACGTCAGGGCTTGAAACGAAACAAGCATAGTTGGGCCGCGCCGGCATCATGGCGTCAAACACCAGTGGCCTGAACTGAAAGCAGGCTGACGGCGGGCCAGCCCGCTCCGATAGGGATGAAAATCGCTTGGGCCGACCAACGTAGACCAAAGTAGACCAAGATAGACGATGGGCCTTTTGGTCTATGTTGGTCCTGTGGTCTATGTTGGTCTGGCCGCTCATCACGACATGACCTGTCCGACCGACCTCGGACTTTGGACTATTTTCAAAGCAACTCCGAATGAAGCACAATGTACATGGCATGAGACCAGAGCAAAGGCTTGGCGATCTCGCCCCACCGTTGTCGCCAGGGTTCGTAGTAGCTGGCGTCGTTGAGATTGACGGGCGTCTGCTCCGGTAATTCACCAGCCTCATCGGCCTGAGTCTCCACCCACCTCAAGGCTTCCCAGGCTTTTTCGCGTTCACCCACCCGGGCGTAATGCCACCCCAGCCAGGCTGTGAGCAACACCCACGCGCCCCCACCGTAATAGGTGTCCCAGGCATAGCGATGCACCCCGCCATCTCGCAAGAGATGCGCCTCGATCTCCTGCACCGTGGCCGCCACCAGAGGATGATCGGGCGGGAACACTTCAAATGGCGTGGCCAACCCCAAAAGGCTGGCGTCCACCTCGGTCGAGCCGATGAATTTGACAAAATGTCCGCGATGCACGGCGTTGGCGAGGAGGAATGCCCGGATTTCGGCGAGCGCGGCCGAATGGTCATGGCCCGAAAGCTCGGCGTGAGCCTGAAGCCCGCCGTAGATCGAGGCCAGGGTGTAAGCATGAATGTGTTCGGGAAACTCCTCCCAGCAATCATAGCAGGGCCGACGCCAGAGCGCGGCGATGTAATCGGCCGCCAACCGAGCCGCCTGCACATGGATCAGCGGAAGGTCGCGTCGGCTCAAAAGCTGATGTTGTCGGAGCGCCCATAACCAGACGCCGAAGCCATCCAGTTGAAAGTTGGGCCACGGCTCGTCGGCCTCTTCTCCCGATAGCAAATAGCGCGTGTGCAGGATGTCTTCCGCGCCCAGGGGTTCGTTGGCGCGCGCTTTGAGCAAGGCGCGAGCAACGACATCGCCGCGCTTTAGAATATTGCGAGCGGCCCAATCGTGGAAACGGCCGGCGCTCTCGTAGTGGCCGCTGAGGTCCATGGCGTAGGCGATGAACGCGCCATCACGGAACCAGGAATATTGATACGTGGGAAAATTTGGACAAGCCGGATACGCGCCGGTGGGGCTTTGGTTTTGCAAGATGATCTCAATGCTGCGTTGGTGCAAATCGGTCATGTTCATGCTCCGAGTTCGATCACCAGGATGGTCCAATAATCCAGGTGGGGCGGCGCGACGCGCAGCCATTCGCCCTGGCGGTGATGGGGAATGGAATGCATGGCCGGATCATGACGGTCGGGACTGGCCCACCAGGCTCGCACAACCGGGGCCTCGATCTCGATGAACACGGCGGGGTTTTCGTGTGAAACCGGCTCTGGATGCGCTTCATCCCATCGTCGAGGCTCGACGCCGGTGAAGTTGATCAACGCCACGGTGAGATAGCGTCCCGAACGCCGGGCAATGCTACACACGCCGGGAGGGGCCTTGACCCGTAAAGTGGGCCGGTCGTGGACATAAGGGCCGAGAAGTTCGCCGTAGCGCACCGCGAAGTCGTAGTATCGGCGCAATATGGATTCCAGCTCGGAAGAGAGGGCTTGATGCTTGGGGAAATAGGGATCGGCGAGCAGGCGCGCCTGCTCGCCCAGCTCGATGCGGCTCCCGCCGGCCGAGAAAATCAGGGCGTCGGCCAAACGAACATGCGCCGGGCGGGTCGCGGGAAGGTAGAGCGCGATGACCACAGGACGTCCTCCTGATAAGCGCCGCGCATCCTGAACGATGCGAAGCACATCCGCGTAGTCCGCGTCCGGCGGCCAGATCTCGATGTACTCGAAATCCTGACGCGAATTCGCCAACGCCTCGATGGGCCAGGCGCTCACCGCGTTGAAAACCACGGTTTTCGTAGGATGCCGCTTCTTGAGCGAGCCGATGAAATCCACAAACGCCTGGGGCAAGTTCACCGCATCGCCTTGCACGTCAAACGCCTTTCGGGGCTCGCCGTATTGGTCCACGTGCAGTCCGTCGAAGGGCAAGGCCGCGAGCGCGCGCGTGCATTCATTCAACAAATGCTCACTCCACCCGCGGCCGGCGGTTGGGTCCATCAGGCCCAGAAAATCCATGAAGGTCAACGCCTCGCCGCGTTCATCCACCAATCGCCATTGAGGGTGGTCGCGCCAGAATTCCAAAGACGCGGCGTAGATGGCCAGATAGGGCATTGCCGCCATGCCATGCTCATGGGCCGCGGTGATGAACTCGCGCACCGTGCGCAAGGAAAGCGTTCGCCCCAAGGGATCGACATATTCTTCATCAGGCGGAAGCAGCGCGTCGTGGCGAAATTGCCAGTCATAGAATTGAAGACCGTTGATGTGAAAACGCGAGAGACGCTCGCAGGTGGCGGCCATATCGGTGCGACCGGGCGCGAAATCGGTGAGAAAGCCATAGCGTGGGAAGGTCGTCCAAGCGGGCAAGACATCGAAGGCCGTGAAGAGAGGCCGCCCCAGCCTCTGCTCCTCTTTCCATAGAGAAAAGGCCACGCCATATCCGCGCGGCGCGGCGGCCGGTGAGCGCCAGGTGAGGTCGATGTTCTGATGGCCGGGTTGCAGATCGACGGACCGACTCACTCGTCCAACCGGCCTATCGAGGTGGGTGATGAGCGCCTGCACACGCGCGCGGGTCGCGGTTTTCGCCTCGAGCGCCAACCGGAATCGGACGCGCTCACCCGGTTGGAACATGCCTTTGAGCGGATAGGCGTGAAGCAGCTTCATGTTTCAGCCTTTCAGCCCCGAAGTGGAAATGCCCTGGATGAAATAGCGCTGGAAGATGACGAACACCAACACCACCGGAATCAGGGCGACGATGGAGGCCGCAAAAACCTGACCCCACTCGGTGAGATGTTGCGACTGGAAAAGCGCGATGGCGATGGGAAGCGTGCGCCGCGTGGTCTCTTTGATGGCCACATGCGCCCAGGGAAATTCATCCCAGCTATAGAGAAAGGTGAAAATGGTCACCACGGCCAGACCGGGTCGCGAAAGGGGGATGATCACCCGCCAGAAAATCGTCCAGCGTCCGGCCCCGTCGATCAAGGCCGCATCCTCCAACTCTTGCGGAATGTCTTCGAAAAACCCGCGCAGCAAGAAGGTCTGCATGGCGAGATTCATGGTGATGTAGACCAACACCAAACCTTGCAGCGAATCCAGCAATCCCAACTGCTTGGCGACGATGAATTGAGGAATGATCAGCATGACCGGCGGAATCATCATGCCCAGCAAAAGCAAATAAAACAGCGCCTCTTTGAATGGAAAGCGGAGCCGAGCGAAGGCGTAGGCGAGCAACGAGGAGATGAACACGGTCACGGCGGTGGTGGTTATGGCCACGACCAGACTATTGAGAAAATAAAGCCCGAATCGGTCCTTGCTCAGAGCCACCACGTAGTTTTGCAACGTGACCTCGCGCGGCCACAAACGCGGCGGAATCTCGAAAATATAGGATTGGGGCTTGAGCGAAGTGACGATCATGTACCAGAAGGGAATGAACACAATGATCGCGCCCGCCAGGAGCAGAATGTAGGTGATGGTCTTGCTCAAAAATCGACTGCGCTTCATGCCCATGTCAAATATCCATTTCACGACGCAACAGACGGATTTGCACCACGCTGATGATGAAAACGAATAGCGTCAGCATGTAACTAATGGCCGCTCCCGCGCCGAAATCCAGCCGGCCGAAGGTGGCTTCATACATGAGCGTAAGCACAAAATGCGTGAGGTCGAGCGGGTCGCCGCCGTTGGTGATGAGCAGGTTGGAAATGTAGGCGTTGAGTGCGCCAATGGTGAGCACCACCACCAGGAACACCAGCGTGGGGCGTAAGAGCGGCAATGTAATGTAGAAAAATCGCGCCGCGACCCCCGCGCCATCCACCTCCGCGGCCTCTTGCAAATGCTCGGGAATGGCCTGCAAACCCGCCAAACAGATGATGGCCGTCCAGCCCACGCCCTTCCATATGCCCAAAAGATGAATGGGCACAAAAGTCAGGATCGGGTCGGCGAGCCAGAAGATATTTTCCGAAATGAGGCCGAGAACATCCCGCAAGACATAATTCACCAGCCCGGCCTGGCCAATGAACATGTACTCGAACAGCAAGCTGACAATGACCCAGGAGGTGATCACGGGCAAATAATAGATTACGCGAAACGCGGCGCGCCCGCGAATGCGCTGATTGAGCAGAATGGCCACTGCCAGGCCGAGCGCGATCTGAGCCGGAACCGTGACCACAGCATAGGCCAGGGTGTTGATCACCGCGCGGCGAAAGATGGGGTTGGCCAGAGTTTCGGCGTAATTCGCCAGGCCAACCCATTGCGATTTGGCCGGATTGACGATCTTCCAATCGTAAAAGCTGATGCGGAAAGAATACGCCATCGGCCCCAGCAGAAAGAGCAGGAACAGTGCAAAACCGGGCGCCAAAAAGAGAAAGGCCGTAAGCGTCTCTTTCCGATCGCGTTTGGGGGAAATGCGCATGGGTGACAAGAAGATGAGGGGATGCGGCGGCCAGAAGGCGGGTTCTGTCTCGCCATTGTAGAACGAGACAGAACCCGCAACCAAGTTGCGATGGAATGCTGGCCCGACTACTGCGCCAGCATCTGGTTGATCTCGCTGGCGGCCTGGTCGAGAGCCTCTTGCACAGTCTGATCCCCGCGCAACATGCGCTGGAAGGCGTTGTTGATGGCCCCGTCCATGTCCGACCAGCGCGGATGCGGCACGCGAGCCTGCGCCGTCTGCAATTGTTGCAGGAAGATGTCGAAGTACTCGGGCAACGACGGGTCGCCGATCAAATCCGCACGCGTCGGAATCACGCCCACTTCGGCCATCATCTTCTGCGCCTCCTCGCTCAGCAAATACGACGCCCACTTCATGGCCGCCTCTTGCTGCTCGCTGGTTGCGAAAATGACCACATCCTCGCCGCCCACCACCGAGCTAGTGGTCCCGTCCGGCCCTTTGGGCACCAGGGCGAAGTTCACCTCGAAGTCCGGATACGCGCCCTTGTAGATGTCCACCATCCACGGGCCATCCGTGATCATGGCGTACTTGCCCGTCGCATGCCCGTCGGCCGTGCCGATGCCGCCGCCCAGCAGGTTGGGCGACAGACACCCCTTGTCGTAGAGGTCTTTCAGCAACGAGAATGCCGCCACGCTCTCCGGCCCATTGATGTACCCGTCCGCCGTCGTGATGGCTTCGTCCACAATGCGGCCGCCCATGGCGTAGAACACCGGCGCTGGCGCCCAGAAGTAGGTGCCGCCCAGGGCATAGCCGTATTGCTCATTGGCCGGGTCCGAGAGCTCGCAGGCCACCTGAGCGAACTCCTCCATGGTCTCGGGCGGCCCCGCCAGCCCCGCAGCCTCGAAGTTGCTCTTGTTCCACAGCAACACCTGCGTGTTCGTGTTCTGCGGCAAGCCGTAGTAATGCCCTTTCCAATAGTTCGTGGCCAGCGGACCGGGGAACACTTTCTCCGCCAATGTCTCGAACTCGGGCATCACGCCATCCAGTTGCAACAGCGCCTCCTGCTCGGCGAATTCAGGCGCCCACACGATGTCCATGCGGGCCGTATCTGGCGCTTCGCCGCCCGCCAGCCCCGTCAGCAAGGCCGACTTAAAGTCGTCATAGGCGAAACGCGTGGTCTCCACTTTGATGCCCGGATTCGCAGCCTCGAACGCAGCCACCACCTTCTCCAATTGCGCGGTTTCCGGGTCGCTCATCGTGTGCCAATAGGTGATGGTCACCGGCTCCGCAGGTGGTTCGACGGCTTTGGTGGGTTCCGGAGCTTTGGTGGGAGGGGGAGCTGTGGGTGGGCTTGTTGGTTCGGGCGTGGCGGCCTGGCGGCATGCGCCAAGCAACAGGGCCAACGCCACCACCAGTGCGATGACAATCCATTTGTTGAACGCCTTCATTAGAAAATCCTCCTGTGATTTGTGATTGCACGACTTCACCCGGCGTCGTGAGCAAGGCCAGGCGCGACGCTTTTTTGCTCATGTGATCAAAGCGTTGCCGCGGGAGCCGAGCTTGCATTCGTCGTTTGGCCGAGACTCGGAACGCGCGGGATGAGTGGATGCAGCGAACGAAAGGAAGAACAGCGTGAAATCATTCGGAATTGCGTGTGCTGTATCGGCAGAATCACCTCCTGAACAGACTTTTTTTGGTGATTAAATAATGTTTTGGGCAAAAAAAGAGGCGGAAATGAGGGGTGCGGGCGGAACGAAAATGAACTTCAGCGAGAGGAGGCTGACGCGGTTCTGAAAAAGGGCGTCTTGAAGAGTTCTTGCAAAACCAGGCTGGCCGCGCCACGCGCCCAGGCGTCATCACTCATCAAATCAATGCGAACCTCCGCGTCCCCGGCCAACCCCGGCATGACATGCCGCTCAATGGCCGCGTGCAGGGAATCAACGATGAAATCGGCCGCGCGCATGCCTTCGCCACTGATGATGATAAGGCTCGGATTCAAGGCGTTGATCAAATTGGCGATGGTGCGGCCCAGCTTTTCACCGGCCTGAGCATAGATGGCCCGCGCAACCGGATTCCCACCGCGGGCCAATTGGAGCAACTCTTCGACGGTGGATATCTCGGTTTGAAGCTCGCCGCGAGCAAAAGCCTCGCCGGCCATGCGCAACAGATGCGGATCGCTGACATAGGTCTCGAGACACCCGCGATTGCCACACGCGCACCTCGGCCCCTCGGGGTCGAGCACCGTATGGCCTATTTCGCCTGCGCCGCCATGCCGACCGCGATAAAGCTGGCCGTTCAGCACAACGCCCATGCCCACCCCGCGACCAATGGTCATGGTGAGAAAATTCTCGATGCCTCGGCCTGCTCCGAACAGTTGCTCGGTCAGGGTGAGCGTGTTCACATCATTGTCGATGTAAACCGGGACGTGAAGGTGCGAACGCAGCAACCCGGCCAAAGGCACATTTTGCCAACCGAAAATCGGCGAATGGCGCAAAACCCCCTCGCCTGCGTCCACAATCCCGGCCAGACCCACACCCACGCCCAGGAGCTTCTCGCGCGAGATCGCGGCTCGCTCCACCAAAGCGTTCACCACGCGCACGACCGCATTGACCGCGGTATCGAGCCGTGGATTCTCCATTTCGCCGGTCATCTTGGCCAACACCGTGGCCTCGAGGTCGGTCAGAGCGCCAAAAACATGCTCTTCGGTCAACTTGATGCCGACCACATACCCCCCGTGAGGATTGAGCGCCAACAGGATAGGGCGGCGTCCTCCGCGGGAATCCCCCGATGTTTTCTCGAAGACCAACCCTTCCTCGATGAGTTCGGCGGTGATGGTGGTGATGGTGGCCGGGCTGAGGCCGGTCAGGGCGGCCACCTCGGTGCGCGAGATATCGCCGCGTTCTCGGATGGTGTTGAGAACTGCGGCGCGATTGATGGCGCGCATAAGTTCGCGATTGCCGCGAGTGGGAAGTTTCATCGCAGTTACTTCATTCAACAAAAAAAGTAACCTTATTCTAGCCCATTCTCACATTGCTGTCAAGCCTCTTGATGCTTGAGCGCCGCGTTGCCTTTACATTCAAGCATTTCGATTGTAAAATATTATCCCCTTTTCCTTTTGTTTTCGCCACGCATTGATCGCGAGCAAAATGCACTGAAGCGCTTTCGGTTCGGCTTCGATGCGTTTTCGACTCCATCGCGATCTGTCAATGCGTTGCCATTCTTCACCAACTGGAGGTTCCATCATGCACGAAAAAAGCATCGAGTTGCTCAATAAAGCGGTCGCGGACGAGTTGGCCGCCGTCCATCAATACATGTACTTCCATTTCCATTGCGATGACCGCGGCTACGATTTGCTCGCTGGCCTGTTCAGGCGCACGGCCATCGAGGAAATGGGCCATGTCGAAGTGTTGGCCGAGCGCATCCTCTTTCTGAAGGGTGATGTGGAGATGAAGCCCGCGTTCGACGTAAAAAAGATACACGATGTGGCCGAGATGCTGGCCCTGGCCCGCCAGATGGAAGAAGAAAGCGCGCGCGATTACAATCTATGGGCCAATGAATGCGCGGCTAACGCAGACTCGGCCTCGAAGAAGATATTCGAGGACCTGGTCGCGGACGAAGAGCGCCATTTCGATCAATACGACATCGAGTTGGAAAACATCGAAAAATTCGGCGACCGTTACCTGGCCCTGCAATCTATTGAACGCAGCAAGAACGTCGCTGGCGGAGGCGTCGCCGAATAAGGAATAAGGTCAACGCTCATTCGTCCTCAAACCGCGTTTTGCCATGTCGGCTCCGGCTTCGTCCCTGTTTATACGGGGTTTTTGCCGGTTGCCGACATGGTTTTTCTTTGGATTTTGAACAATGATCATTGATTGGTCCTTTATCATCACCATTGCAGTCATCTTGCTCGCGTCCTTGCTCGGCGCGTGGCTGCGCGCGCGGCGTCGAGATGACTGTCTGGTCTCGTTCGAGGGTTTCCATGTGACCCTGGCGCTGGTGGATGGCCGCCGCATTTGGGGCGTCATGGACGTGCTGCCCACAGGGTTGGAGCTGCACTATCGCAATGCTGTGCAGGATGACCATCACCTGGAAAGCAGCTACCTGTTATATAGCAACGAATTCGAGCAAATTGAGGCCATTTTTCGCTATGCCGACGACCTATTGCCCGAAAAACAGCGAGAGCGGGAAAAGGCCATCCAGCAAGCCTTTCACCCCAACCCCACCCAAAAACTGAAGCGCAAAACGCGCAATTTCATCAGCGCGGCCTCGGCCTCTCTGAACGAAATTTTCGGCATGACGCTTAGCCGCGCCCGCAAACCGGCCGGACAACTCATCGACGCCAGCGGAGAAACGCACCTCAAAAAACTGGGGCAAGAGGTGATCGGGCAGGCGGGATTGCAGACAGACCCGCTGCTGGAGCGTCTCATCGGCGTGAAGATCGTGTTCGAAACCGTTGAAGATGGCGTGATCCATGAGCATGTGGGGATTCTCAAGGAGTATACGAGCAATTTTTACGAGATACTCGATGTGCAATTCCCACAACCTGAGACGATTCCGGTCATTCAACAGGAAACCCAATCTCTGGCCGGGTTGGAGGTGTCGGCCAAAGAGCATGCCATTTCCATTAAGAATGGCGGACACTCGCCGGTGCTTTTGCAATCGCTAAGCAGTGACAAAGATGAACAATATCTGGATGTGCTTGTGGACCCCGGCGGCGAACTCACCATCCACGTCGAATTCGAATTCACCGAGGCCACGCTCCACGCCCGCGTCATCCGGGCGCTGGACATGATCGTCCCTCGCACGCGCGCGGTGATCCGTCACCGCGCGGAGGTGAGGGAGGAAAACGCAATCACCGAGATCGTCTTCGACATGGGTGTGCGTTTGGTGCGGAGCAAGCACCAGCAGCGGCAGGAGAAAAAGCTGCGCAAACGCTTGCAAGAGAACCCCAATGACGCGCTGGCCCTGGCCAATTTGGGCGCTTTGCTGCTGCAAGAGCAGGCTCTGGACGAAGCCGAAGAGATGCTCACCAGGGCCTATGCCATGCGTTTTTCACTTCCCGATAACGGTCGCAGCGTGGAGATCCATCTGCGCGAGCTTCGCCGACGACGACAACGTCAGTCGCCCGATCTTCAAGCTCCACCCCCGACCTCCCCAACCGAATTCACCGTCCACGTTGAAGGCGCCGACGATTCCTTTCACTGATGCTTCAATCCTTTCACATCTCGCCGAAATCGGGTGGATTGTCGGATCACAACCGTTCTCCCTAGTTGAAACGCACCCATTGCTGCATGCTGTTTGCACGATCGGGATGAACCGACTACAATAAAATTGTGTAGTCCAACTTCGCACAAAGGTATTGGTTAATGAATACAACGGCGCTTAAAATATCAGACGAACTGGCGCGAGTGATCGAAGAAGAGGCGCAAAATCGCGGTGTTTCTATCGAGAGCTTTTTGGAAGCGGCCCTCCGCCGCGAACGAACACTGGCCGCGCGGCGGAAAATCGAACGGGAACAGGCCTGGTGGCTTGCCTTACCGCTGAGTGAACGAGCGAAATACGAAGGCGAGTTTGTGGCTGTGCATAATCAACGCATTGTTGATCATGATAGCAACGAAATAGCTTTATTCGAGCGTATACGAAAAAAATATGGCGACAGTCCCGTTTTGATCATACCGGCTGAAGGGCCTCGAGAATTGCATATCTTTAGTCCGCGTCTGCAAAGTTCATGAACGACGAGAATTATTCAACGACATTTAGCCATGAATATCACCCGCCAGCCCCGGTGTTGCCTGTCCAAATCGCGCGACCGGGCGCTGTTAGAACAACAGCTGTTATGCTCGCGCTAGTGGATACTGGGGCGGACGGGACCTTTGCGCCAACCTCATTAATCGAGAGATTGGACATACCGATTCTCTATATGACAAATGTCCGTTCTCATCTGGGAGAACATTTACATCGAGTCGGAGTTTATAAAGTCGATCTTATTCTTTTTGGTGAAATTCGGTTGCCAAACATCGATATCGTCGGTGATGATTGGGGGACACATATCATATTAGGGCGGAATGTACTGAACAAGCTTCGGTTTGACATGGACGGGCCGGGGCAAACCATCACACTGCAAGAATAGGCGTCGCCGCCGGTTCATCGCGGCGCATTTACAGATGGTTTTGTTTTGCACGAGCGCTCGCGCGCCTGTTATAATGCAGCGCGTCATAAATGTGCAATGAAGCACACATTCACGCACTGCGTGTTGCGTATTGCGCGCTTTTCATCTAAAACCGGGTTTCTCCCCGCGACACGCGCAATACGCACCACGAAATACGATATAAGGAAGCGTTTCCATGGACTTTGCTCTGACGACCGAACACAAGATGGTGCAGGATATGGTGCGGAGCTTCGCGGAAAAGGAAGTCCGCCCCATCATCCCGGAGTATGATGAACGACATGAGTATCCCCGTGAATTGCTCCCGCGCATGGCCGAGTTGGGCATCATGGGCATCTGCATTCCGGTGCGATATGGCGGGGCCGGGATGGACTACATCTCGCTGGGCATTGTGTCCGAGGCGTTGGAATGGGCCGACGCGTCGGTGCGCGAGACCATTGCCGTGCATCTGGCCCTGAATGCCTTGGCGGTCTTTCAGTGGGGAACCGAGGAGCAAAAGCAACGTTTCCTCGTTCCCCTGGCCACGGGCGAAAAGGTGGGATGTTATGGCCTCACCGAGCCCGCGGCCGGATCGGATGTCGCGGGGCTGAAGTCCACGGCCCGCCGCGACGGCGATGACTACATTCTCAACGGCGAGAAGATGTGGATCACCCTGGCCGATGTGGCCGACTACATGTTGGTCTTCGCCAAAACCGACCCCGAGAAGAAACATCGCGGCATCACCGCGTTCATGCTCGAACGGGGCATGAAGGGGTTGACCACGGGAACCATCGAGAAGAAAATGGGCGTTTGGGCCAGCAACACGGGTTGGATCAACATGGACGATGTGCGGGTTCCCAAAGAAAATCGCATCGGAGAAGAGGGCGAGGGCTTCAAAGTGGCCATGAGCGCATTGGACAACGCGCGCATGACCGTGGCGGCCGGCGCGGCCGGAACCATTCGCGCGGTCATGGAACTGTCCATCAAATACGCGCATGAACGCCAGACCTTTGGCCAACCCATCGCCAACTACCAGCTCGTGCAGCAGATGATCGCCAAGATGGCCCTGAATTACGACATCGCCACCATGCTCTGGCAGCGCTCGGCCTGGCTCAAAAACCAGGGCGTGCGCAACACGCGCGAGACCTCGCAGGCGAAATGGTTCGCGACCGAGGCCGCCTGGCAAGCCGCGTCCGACGCGGTGCAGATTCATGGCGCGTATGGCTTTTCTTCGGAATACGAGGTGGAGCGCTACCTGCGCAACGCCAAAGGCGCGGTCATCTACGAGGGCACGACCCAAATCCATGAACTGATGCAGGCTCGCTATGCTCTGGGTTGGCGACAGGACAAACCCATCCGCTGCGAGCTCCCGGCCTATGATCCCGATTTTTGGCAGGAATGAGTTTGGTTCACAGTTCACGGTTCACGGTTGGCTTTATCGAAAAAAGGTTTACCGCTGAGAACGCGGAGAGTGCAGAAGGAAAAAGAGGAAGTTTTGAGCTCTTTTCCTCTGCGAAACTCCAAAATTTCTCTGCGCCCTCCGCTCACTCGGCGGTGAAATCGCTTTTTTCAGGAGAGCCACAATTGGCCGTTGACTGTTGACTGTTGATAATCGATTGTTCTTTCCACGACAAGGAGACCTTCTATGAGATACCTGGTTTGCATCAAACAAACGCCGGATACGGCCGAGCTTCCTAAAGTGAAGCCCGAGGAGGCGGCCAGCGGCGAACTCAGCATCCAGCAGGTGGTCAATCCCTGGGATGAACACGCCATCGAAGCCGCGTTGCAAATGGCGGAGAACTTCGGCGGCCTGGCCAGCGTGATCAGCGTGGGCGGCGAAAAGGCCATCGAGGCCCTGCGCTCGGCGCTGGCCATGGGCTGCAAGGACGCCACTTTGGTGGAAAACGCGGACGCGGACGCCTGGGGCGTGGCCGCCTTGCTGGCCGGAGCGGTCAATCACATGGGTGACGTGAATGTGGTCGTCACCGGGCAGATGACCGTAGACGGCAATAGCGGCATGGTTCCCGTGGCCGTGGCCCGCAAGCTCGATTGGCCTGTGCTCACCGGCGTGGCCAAAGTGCTGAATGTCTCGGAAGACGCGGTCGAGGTGGAACGCGTGGTCGGCCAGGCGCGGCACACGGTGAAAGTGAAGCCGCCCGTGGTGCTCTCGGTCATCAAGGAGATCGGCGAGCCGCGCTATCCCACCTTTATCAACATCCGCAAGGCCGCGCGCGTGAAGATCCCCGTGCTGAGCGCCGACGACCTGGGCGTGACGGTCCCCCCGCCTGTGGTGCATCTCAGCAACTTCCGCAAGCCGCCGGCCCGCGACGCGCATGTGCAATTGTTCGACGGTCCGGCCGATGAAGCCGCAGGCGCGTTGATCGACGCCCTACTCGCCGAAAAAGTGCTATAAGGAGGAAGACGACCATGAAGTTCCTTGTTTTCATCGAAACCGACAGTGGGGCCGTGGTTCCCAGCAGTTGGGAGGCCCTGGGCAAGGCCCTGAGCCTGAGCGACGATGTGGAAGCCGTGGTCATTGGCGAGAATGTGGGCGCGGTGGCCGAAGAGGCCGGTTCGCGCGGGGCCAAGACCGTCTATCTTGTGGAAGATGCCAGTCGCAGCCTGTTCGACCTCGATCTTTATGTTGCGGATGTGAAAGCCGCGTTGGAAACCAGCGCCGCGGACGCGTTTCTGGCCTCGCATACGGGCAACGGCCGCGATCTGGCCGCGGCCATCGGTGTGGACCTGGGCGCGGGCGTCATTGCGGACGCGCTGGAACTTTGGGTGGACGGCGACAGGCTGGCGGGCACGCGGCCGGTCTATTCGGGCAACATCCTGGTGGATGTGACGGTGGACGGCTCGCCGCAGATCGCAACCCTGCGCCCGCGCGCGGCTTCGCCGGCCGAGGCCACCGGAGCGAACGCCAATGTGGTCACGCTTTCGCCTGCGGCCGCGGAAAGCCGCGTCGTGGTGGAGAAGGTGGAGCGCGCGGAAACGGGCGAAGTCAGCCTGACCGACGCCAGCATCATTGTTTCGGGCGGTCGCGGGGTGGCCAAGGACCCCGAGCTGGGCTTCAAGCTGATCCGCGAGCTGGCCGATGTGCTGGGCGCGGCCGTGGGCGCGTCGCGCGCGGCCGTGGACGCGGGCTTCATCGAATACAAGCATCAGGTGGGCCAAACCGGCAAGGTCGTGCGGCCCGACCTGTATATCGCCTGCGGCATCAGCGGCGCGGTGCAGCACCTGGCCGGCATGGGTTCCAGTAAGGTCATCGTGGCCATCAACAAAGACCCAGAAGCGCCCATCTTCAGCGTGGCCAACTACGGCATTGTGGGCGATCTGTTCGAGATCGTGCCCGCGCTGAAAAAAGCCGCCGAAGCGAAGCTGAGCAAGTAAGGGCTGGCTTGGCGACCAGAGGCTTTGTCATCAAGGCTCGGATAGAGGCAACGCGGTTTGCCATTGCATTCCCACCCGCGTTCTCCCATCCGAGCCTTTTCTGTTTGCGCGCACTTCCTTTGTCCCGCGCCTGGGGGCGTGGTAAAATTTAATAGTTCCCTTATCGTTTTTTCGGTTCATAGCTCTGCTTTCATAACAAGAACGGCGGACCTCGACCTGACTTTAGTTTAGCGATGTTGACGAAAGAACAAATCCTGGCATTGCTTCGAGAGCAATATCCTTATCTCTCGTCAAGGTACGGCGTTAAGAGACTGGGAATATTCGGCTCGTATGCCAAAGGCCGCCCTAGAGAGTCGAGCGATGTCGACATCATGGTGGAATTCGAGCGGCCCATCGGGTTTGAGTTTGTCGAGTTTGCCGAATACCTCGAACAGCTCCTGGGACGGAAAGTGGATATACTCACTCCGATTGGACTTCAAGGCATTCGCGTAAAGCGCACAGCGCA
>JAADII010000012.1 GCA_013151415.1 Chloroflexota bacterium | reverse complement strand
GCCAGAGAAAGGCCACTATTTGATCGATGGGGATGAACGAGAAGAATGCGTCGTCGACCAGGAAAAGCCCGGCTCCGAACTCGGATAGTCGGACTATCCAGGCCAAAAAGCCTCTCTCGGCCAGGATGTCCATCCCGATGAAAAGAGGGAGAAAGCGCTGATATAGGGCTGGTAGTGTGATAATGAGAATCGAGAACGCGGCCGCCAGTTCCAGGCCCACGATCCAACGTAGGCGAGGCGACGCGGCCGTGGCGGGACGAATCCTTCGCAAGACTGTTGGGCTCAGGTCACGCGCGAGCGGCGCTTCGGGCAGGCTTTCCAAGGTGATGAAAAGGGCTTGAAGTTCGTGCAACCGGGCTGCACAGACCGGACACGCGGCCAGATGCGCGGCGATCTGGGCCTGTTCTTCTGGGGCCAGTTCCTCATCGAGATAAGCGTGAAGAAGATGTTCGGAAGGGTGGGACATAGGTGGATATTGGGTATTGGGTATTTAGGTATTGGGTGCTGGATATTGGGTGCTGGATATTGGGTTAAGGTGAGAGGTGTTTTTTTAGGGCCTTGCGCGCGCGATAGAGGTGAGTGCGCACGTCGCTCAGGGAAAGGTGCAGGGTTTCGGCGATTTCCGCGTAGGATAAGTCCTGGAAATGACGGAGCTCGATGACTGCGCGATAGTGTGGCGGCAAGGAGAGAATGGCTTCGCGCACCATGCGTTCCTGTTCATCGCGAACCAACGCGCGCACGGGGTCGCTTTGGGACGAAGGTTGCGTGTGGTCCAGTTCATCCATCAGCGATGTCGTGGGCGGCTTGCGACGCTTGAGGTGATTCAGGCACAAGTTGGTCGCGATGCGCCGAATCCAAGGGCCGAAGGGGCGTTGGTTGTCGAAGGAATCAAGATGGCGATAGCCGCGTATGAACGCGTCCTGGGCCAGGTCTTCGGCCTCGCGCGCGTCGCCCAGCAAACGAAGACACACATTGAAAACCGCGTTTTGGTGTCGCAACACCAGCGCGCCATAGGCGTCCGCGTCCCCTTGCCGGGTGCGCTGCACAAGGTCGTTGTCCGATAAAGCAGCCATGTCTATTTGGTAGTACCCTCGGAGAGCGCGAAAAGTCGCGCTTCATTTCATCATCTCCACATCGCTTTTCGCTTGACAAACGCCACTTTGGGCTTTTTCAATGCAGTCCGACGGCGGGCTTGCCGCCGACCAACGTAGACCAAAGTAGACGATGGGACCATAGGACGAAGAGACCATGGCCGAACCTAACCCCATCGTCCTATCGTCTTATGGTCTTATCGTCTATTTTCAAAGCAGGAGAGCGCTCGCTCCACGTAATGATATGATACAGGATCAAGAGAACATCATGCGATGCGCTGGACAGATGCGCAAGTATTGGACATCGAACATTAGACATCGCGCGGCACATTGGCTACAATCTTATCCATGTCCACACCCATGCGACGCCAGTATCTGGCCATCAAGAAGCAATACCCCGACGCCATCCTCTTTTTCCGGCTGGGGGATTTTTATGAGACTTTTGACGAAGACGCCAAGATTGTGGCCGAGGTGTGCGAAGTCGCACTCACCAGTCGGCCTGTGAGCAAAGGCCAGCGCGCGCCCCTCGCGGGCGTGCCCTGGCACAGCGCCGAAACCTACATCGCCAAGTTGGTCAACGCCGGATACAAAGTCGCCATTTGCGAGCAGGTGGGCGAGGTGGGCAAGGGCCTGGTGGACCGGGAAGTGGTGCGGGTGGTGACGCCGGGAACCCTGGTGGAGCCGGGCCTATTGGACGAGCGCAAGAACAACTACATCGCCGCGCTGGTGTTCGAGGGCGGCAAACGCGCGGGTCTGGCCTACGCGGATGTGACCACGGGCGAGTTCGCGGTCACCGAAATAACCGGGGCCGAGGTCGCGCGTCGGGTGAACGAGGAGCTGGCCCGTCTCGACCCGGCCGAGCTGGTCATCCCCGACGCGGGGGGCTATCCCGGCCTGGACGGACGCTTCGCCATCTCCGAATACGACGCCTGGCGCTTCGAGAGCGAGGCCGCGCGCCAGACCTTGCTCGATTTCTTCGGCGTGAGCACGTTGGAGGGGTTCGGCTGCGAGCACAAACCCCTGGCCATCAGCGCCGCGGGCGCGCTGGCCGCTTATTTGCGTGAGACGCAAAAGCAGGTGTTGGGCCATTTGCAACCCCTCCACACCTACAGCATCGACGCCTACATGCTCCTCGACCCCAGCACGCGGCGCAATCTCGAGCTGGTGGAGACCATTCGCGAGGGTCAGCGCAAGGGGTCATTGCTGTGGGTGTTGGACAAAACCCGCACCGCGATGGGCGGTCGTCTGCTGCGACGACGCATCAATCAGCCCCTGCTGGACGTGGACGCGCTGAATCGGCGACTGGACGCGGTCGAAGCCTGGGTCAACGCGCCTCTTGAGCGGGCCGAACTGCGCGAACTGCTGCGCAAAATCGGCGACATCGAGCGCTGGGCCAACCGCTGCACGCAAAAGATCGCGCTTCCGCGCGATTTGGTGGGGCTGCGCGAAAGCCTGCGCGCGTTGCCGCAGGTGCGCGGCATAGCCATGCGCGTGGGTCAGGGGGATGATCTGGACCTGTGCGCAGAGACGCTGGCCTTGCTGGAGGCGGCCATTGCCGAAGAGCCGCCCGCGACCTTGCAAAACGGCGGCGTCATCCGGCCCGGATACAACGCGGAGCTCGATTCCATTAGCCTGGCCGCGAAGGATGCGCGCGCGTATATCGCCGGACTGGAGGCGCGTGAACGGGAGCGCACCGGCATCCAAAAGCTGAAGGTGGGCTACAACAAGGTCTTTGGCTATTACATCGAAGTCACCAAGGCCAACTCCCATCTCGTGCCCGATGATTACATCCGCAAGCAGACGCTGGTCAACGCCGAGCGTTATATCACGCCCGAGCTGAAGGAATACGAGTCGCTGATCCTCAACGCGCAGGAGCGATTGCTCGACCTGGAAACGCAATTGTACCGCGGGATCGTCAACCAAGTGGCCGAGATGGCCCCGCGCTTACTGGCCGCGGCCGCCACCCTCGCCGAACTGGACGCGCACTCGGCCCTGGCCGAGGTCGCGGTTGAGCGGCGCTATGTGCGCCCCGAGCTTGCCGACGACCTGGTCATCGATATTCGCGGGGGTCGGCATCCGGTGGTGGAGTTGACGCAAACACACGAAAGATTCGTTCCCAACGATACGAAAATTTGCCCAGAAGCCGCGATAATTATACTTACTGGCCCAAATATGGGCGGCAAATCGACATTTTTGCGCCAAACTGCACTAATTGCACTTATGGCGCAAATTGGCTCTTTTGTGCCGGCCGACTCGGCGCACATCGGCTTGGTGGATCGCATCTTCACCCGCATCGGCGCGCAGGATGAGATTCACAGCGGCCAATCCACATTCATGGTGGAGATGGTGGAGACGGCCAATATTCTAAATCACGCCACCGAGCGTTCGTTGCTCATTCTCGACGAATTGGGCCGGGGCACGAGCACCTACGACGGCATGGCCATCGCCTGGGCCGTCATTGAATTCATCCACAGCCACCCCCGTCTTGGTTCTCGCACCCTCTTCGCGACCCACTATCATGAGCTGACCGAACTGGCCGAGCGTTTGCCGCATGTGGTGAATTTCCATGTGGCCGTGGCCGAGCAGGGCGATGAGGTGGTTTTCTTGCACGAAATTCGACCCGGCCGCGCGGATAAATCCTACGGCATTCATGTGGCCCAACTCGCGGGCCTGCCCAAACAGGTGGTCTCGCGCGCGAACGAGATCATGCAGCAATTGGAGCAACAGGCCGGGAGCCGCGAAGCGCTCGATCTCGAACCCGCGCCTGTGCAGCTCGACCTGTTCGGCGGCGGCCCCGACCCCATTCGCCAGGAGATCGAAGAGGTGGACATCAACACCATGACGCCCCTGGAAGCGCTCAATTTTCTCTACGCCTTGCAGCAAAAGGCGAAGCGGCTGTGAGAAAGACGCCGTTTCATCATCTTTTGCGCGCGCGTCAGCTCTCAGGTAAGATGAATCGTGGATTCCGCTCGCTTTGTTCGTCTCAACAACAGACCGCGACATGACAACTACGGTATTACAGCCGACGCTCCCCCCTTCTGATCTGATCGAGAACAGCATCGTTGATTACAGTTACCGCGTGGGACGAGAAATACTGGGACAGCGTTCATCAGAAGCAAAGAAGCGCCTGGGACAGTTTCTCACCCCGCCCGACGTGGCGCGGTACATGGCTGCTGAGCTTGATCCTTTGCCATCGCACAGTAATATCCTTGATCCCGCTATTGGCTCTGGAGTTTTGGCATGTGCGTTGGTGGAGCGGGCCATCGCGGCGGGAGCGCCTTTGCATCTGCGAATCGTGGGTTATGAGATCGACCCGGTAATGTGCGAAGCTGCGAAACATTCTCTTAGCATGGTCGCGAAAAAGGCCGCCCTGGCAGGAGTCGATGTGGAATTTTCTGTTCACTGCAACGACTTTTTGCTGGAATGCGCTCCTAGCAAGCAATATTCTCTTTTCTCACCTCCCGAATCGGAATCCGTAGGCAAGGATAAATACGACGGCATTATTGCCAATCCGCCCTATTTCAAATTACGTTCCGATGACGAACGAGTGAAAGCGCTCCTTGGGCGGGTGCAGGGCCATACGAATATATACACGCTCTTTCTAGCTGTAGCTCTGGAGCTGCTGGCCCCAGGGGGAAAAGGATGTTTTATCGTCCCTCGAAGCTTCTGCTCTGGAGCTTATCACAGCGGTTTGCGCAAGCGACTTATCGAGCAGGTTTCTCCGGTGCATTTTCATCTTTTCGAGTCCCGAACCGAGGCTTTTCGAGAAGATTCTGTGTTGCAAGAAAATGTCATTATGACATTCGTAAAGCCTTTCACGCTCAAAAACGCAAGAAATGAGGTTGTAACTTCAACTTCACGGCGCCTTACCGAGTTGGGGGCCAGGCGGTTTTCTCGTCAAATCAAATTTACGAACTTTCTTGCAGTACATAATGGCGCTCTGCTATTTCGGTTGCCGGTCACCGAGTTGGATGAACAAATAGTGGAAATAGTGGATGAATGGCCACATTATTTGCATCATTTCGGCTGGAAAGTTTCGACCGGTCCGGTGGTGGCTTTTCGATCTCGTCCCTGGCTCACCGATGAGAACGCGGTGGAACGGGCGGAAGCCGCTCCTTTGTTATGGATGCAAAATGTGCGAGCGCATCGCGTAGATTGGCCGGTTGGCCACAAGCCTCAGGGCATTCAACTGCGCGCCGAGACGAAACGGCTCCTACTCCCCGTCCGGAACTATGTTCTGTTAAGACGTTTCAGCGCCAAGGAAGAGCGGCGACGCATCGTTGCCGCCACTTTTCTACGAGACCAGTTTGACGCGTCCTTTGTCGGTCTGGAAAATCATTTGAACTACATTTGTGCAAGGAATGGGGAATTATCTGTACATCACGCCCTCGGACTGACCGCCTTGCTCAATAGCGCTTTGGTGGACCGTTACTTTCGCATCACCAATGGCAATACTCAGGTCAACGCCCAGGAAATAAGAGCGCTTCCTCTACCCTCCCTGGAAACCATCGCCGCCATTGGTGAAGCTACTAATGGTGTGAGTGACGAAACTCTCATCAATAGTAGAGTGTTCGACATTCTACGTCGCAATGGTTTTTTGCCCAATGATTTCCCCACTTTCATGGAGTCACGAACGATCATGGCAAAGATTCAAGAGGCCCAAGATATATTAAAAACGCTGGGACTGCCCAAAAGACAACAAAATGAGATCGCCGCACTTACATTGCTGACACTGGCTCAAGTTTCTGAATCGGCGCGGTGGGCGAATGCAGAGCGGAAAAGTCTACGAATTCATGACATACTCACGGAAATACGTGAGCGGTATGGACGAGACTATGCAGAGAACACCCGAGAAACAATTCGACGGCAAGTCATTCATCAGTTCATACAGGCGGGTTTGGTCGAGCGCAATCCCGATGATCCAACCCTTCCCACCAACAGTCCTAAAACGCATTATGCATTGACCTCTGAGGCGTTGACCGTCATCCAAAGTTATGACTCAGCCAAATGGGAAGAAAACGCTCGTTGGTTTCTCCAAAACCAAAGATCTCTCATCGAAGTGTATCGGCAAAAGCGGGAACGGCATCTCGTTCCTTTACGATTGCCGAATGGTGGAGAGTATCACTTGTCGGCCGGACCTCATAGTGAGCTTCAAGTTGCCATCATTGAAGAGTTCGGCCCTCGTTTTGCACCGGGTGCACTTGTATTATATGTAGGTGACGCCGCCGATAAAACGCTTCATATCGACGTGGAGAATCTGGAAGTTCTGGGAATAAATCTCTCATTGCAGGATAAACTTCCTGACGTCGTGCTTTATGCCTCTGAAAAAAACCAGCTTTTTTTGGTGGAGGCAGTCACCTCTCATGGCCCGATCTCACCCAAACGTCTCTTAGAACTTGCTTCATTGGTCGAACATACTTCTGCGACGCCGATCTATGTCACAGCATTTCCTGATTTTGCCACATTTAAAGATTTTCTAACTGAGATTGCCTGGGACACAGAGGTCTGGTTGGCGGAAACCCCGACACACATGATCCACTTCAATGGCGATAAGTTTTTGGGTGGTGGTGAATGATTGTGAAAGTATCATATCGTTTGATTGAGCGATTACCGGTCGGACTCCTGCTGCTTTTGGCGGTGTCGATATTGGCCGGGTGCAAGAAGGGAGACGCGCTCACGCCGACAACGCTTCCCACCCGCGCGCCGACGAGCACACCCACGCAAGCTCCCACGCCCACCCCGGTTCCCACGGCCACGCCCACGCCGCTTCCGGCTATCTTGCGCGTGCCGTTGATGGAGTACGTCGCGCCCAATGATGCGTTCAAAATTCAGGTCCCCGAACTATGGGCCGCGTCGCAGGTTCCGGGCGGCGTGCGCTTCGAGGATGTGGAAGGCGACGTCGCGGCCATCGCCTATTTCCAACCTTTGCCCGTCACTGTGGACGGCGCTGCGTATGTCACGGGCGTGGTCAGCGCCACACTGGCCGCGGTCGAGTTGAACGACGCGGCCGAGTTCCGCGTGTTACAGGACGAGGTCACGGACGAGGGACGACGCCGGGTGGAGTTCGAGGGCCGGTTGGAGCCGGACAAACCCCCGTCGCATGTGCTGGCCGAATTGTGGTCGGAGGGCGGCGCGCTTTTAGGCCTGAGCCTGGAAGCCCCGCGCGAGAGTTGGGAGCAATATGAACCTTTGTGGCCTCTGTTGTTGCAAAGTTATGCGCCGCGACCGGTGGCCGAGACCCTGGCCGGCATGGCCGAAGCTTATGTGCATTCTTCCGGTTATTTCACCGTGACCGTGCCCGTGGGATGGGGGGTGTTGGCCGAGGAGGAGGATGGCGCGCTGTTTGGCGACGAAAGCGGACTGGCGCAGTTCGCCATCACCGCGGCCGAATTCGACCGGCTTCCTCAGAACAATGAAGTGGCCGAGGCCCTGGCCTCCATGTTGGGCGATCTGCCCGAACAGGCGGGGTATGAGGAATTGGCCAGGGAGGAGCTATCGCCAAATGGATTCATGGTGCGTTTCGAGGCGCTAACCGAGACCGACGGCTTTGCGCGCACCGAGTTGCGCGCGTTCGCCGTGGGCA
This sequence comes from Chloroflexota bacterium, assembly GCA_013151415.1. Classification (GTDB taxonomy): domain Bacteria; phylum Chloroflexota; class Anaerolineae; order J102; family J102; genus JAADII01. The sequence continues at coordinate 2,476 of JAADII010000012.1, read as the reverse complement.
ATGTGTTGTTCACTACCAGCTTTAGCGCTTCTCCGCAAGATTGGGAGCTGTTCGAACCGGCTTATGAAATGCTCCTCGGCTCATTGGAAACACAAGCCCCGCCGCTGGACGAGGCCACTTTGGCCGAAAACCCGGTGGCCGGGATTCAGGTGGGCGAAGTGATGTTCTATCGAGCGCGGGGCGGCGCGGTGTGGGTGTCGGCCGCTATTCACAACCGCCGACCGCGAAACATCGGAGAGCTCACCGCGGCCGTGCAATTGTTTGATGAAGAGGATAATCTGATCGCGGCCGAGTCATGGCTCATGGAGCAACGCATTTTGCCCGCGGGCGGCGTCACTTATCTTACCATGCGCATTGCCAAGGATGTGGCGCCGCGACTGGACAAAGTGAGCTATGCCGGCGTGCAGGTGGTGTATGCTCGCGAAACCAAGAAAAAAGCGCCGCGGTCATGGAGTTATGTAGGCGGCAAGGCCAAAGTGAACGAAAATGGCGATGTGGTGCTCGATTTCACCCTGCGCAACGCCGGAAAGCAGGTGCGGCGTCGCGTCTATGCGGTGGCCCTCCTTTACGATTCCGAAGGCAAATTGGTGTTTGCTCGCGCCGAAACCAAAATCTTGCCTTATGCCACGCCTCCCGGCGCGGAGGTGGACTTGCGCTTGATCGTGTGGGGACCGTTCAGCGACCTGGCCACATTCGATGTCATTGGCGAAGTTCCGAAATAGGCCGCGCCGCGACCGCCCATCAACACCCGAAATCCAACACTTGACGCTTAACACTCCTTCGTTTTCCCTTATGCCCCCACTTGTAATCGCCATCGACGGCCCGGCAGCTTCGGGCAAGAGCACGGTCGGCGAGGCCGTGGCGCGTGAATTGAATTATCTTTATTTCGACACCGGCGCTATGTATCGCGCGGTCACTCAGGCCGCGCTTGCGCGTGGAATTCCCATCGATGATGAAGCGGCCGTCACCGCACTGGCCGAACAAACCCACATCGACGTTATTCCGCCCACAGTGGATGACGGCCGACAATACACCGTGCTTGTGGACGACGAAGATGTGACCTGGCAGCTTCGTTCGCCCGAAGTGGACGCGCATGTCTCGCGGGTGAGCGCTTACCCAGGCGTGCGCACCGCGCTGACCCAGCAACAGCGCCGGGTGGCCCAATCGGGTCGCGGCGTGGTGATGGTGGGACGCGACATCGGCACGGTGGTCTTTCCCGAAGCGCGGCTGAAGATCTATCTGGACGCCTCGCCAGAAGAGCGCGCCCGGCGGCGCTACGAAGAGCTGCGTCAACGCGGTCGTTCCGCCGATTACGAGCAAATTCTTGCTGCTGTACGCGAGCGCGATGCGGTGGACCGGTCGCGCGCAACGGCGCCTTTACGCGCCGCGCCCGACGCCATTGTCATCGACACAGATGGCAAGCGCGTCGACGAAGTGGTGGCCGAAGTGATCAACCTGGCTCGAGAACGACTGGCATGAGACCTAACCTTTTCCGCCTAGCCCACCCCACGCGAGGCCAGCGGCTGAAACGCCGACTGGTGGGATGGCTGTTGCAGTTGCTGGTGCTTCTATTGGTGCGCCTCGACGTGCAAGGGCTGGAGCGCATCCCCGATAGCGGACCAGTCATCTTTTATTTCAATCACATTCACTATAGCGATCCCTTCATTCTGGCCGCGCTGCTGCAAAAACGACGTTTCACCGTGGCCATGGCCAAACGCGAACTGATCACCAGCCCCATCGTGGGGCAGCTCATGAACTGGTATGGTGTGATCTTTGTAGAACGGAAGGCGACCGACATGCGAGCGTTACGCGAGGGGTTAGAGGTGCTGGCGGCCGGGCATTGTTTGCTCATCGCCCCAGAAGGCACGCGGAATCAGGTGGATCACAGCTTGCAGCCGGCAAAACGAGGCATTGGCTTCTTGGCCCGCCATAGTCGGGCCTTGCTACAACCCGTGGCCATTTGGGGCACGCCCAACTTGCTCAAGGGCGTTTGGAAAGCGCGACGCACCCGCGTGGTCGTGCGTTTTGGTCAGCCATTTTCGCCCGAAACGCCCGCCGGAGCGCGACCCAAGGCCACAGATATGGCCATCGCCGATAACGCCATGCACCGATTGGCCATTCTCTTGCCAGAAGAGATGCGCGGCGTATATCGGACTTAACCCCCGTTTCAAAAGAGAGACCCCACAGCCGATGGCGGGATCGCTCGTTCCCCGTTGTCATCATCCTCATCATCATCCTCTTCCTCGTCTTCATCATCGTCCTCGTCTTCATCATCGTCCTCGTCTTCATCATCGTCGTCTTCATCCTCATCATCGGGGGTTGGAGTTGGTTGGGGTGTGGGATCTGGCGTGGGCGTGGGATCTGGGGTCGGGGTGATATGTACGCGAGGGGTGGAGGTTGGCCGCGGCGTCGCGGTCGGCGGTTTTGGGGTGGGAGTGTGGGTAGGGCGGGGGGTGTAAGTATGGGTGGGCGTGGG
>JAADII010000134.1 GCA_013151415.1 Chloroflexota bacterium | reverse complement strand
AAGACCCTTATGTGCTGCGGCCCAACGGCGATGTGCTGCTGGACGCGAGTTATCTGGTCAGCGTGCTGGGCGGTTTGTATGGCCGGTTGGAGCCGGAGCGAGCGCTACGCGTGATGAAACGCGAGCTGATGCCGTTGAAAACGGCCGAGGAGCCGCCGCGAGAGCCGGTGTTGGCATGAACAACAACCAACAGCTAACAGTCAACAATCAACGGTCAACGGTCGATAGCCGGTATGTGTTGATGATGCCCGAGAATGCAGCCAGAAAAGACGCAAATAGGAAGAAACACGAATAGGTCTTTCTAAAATTTTCCCATTTGTGTTCTCCCCTATTTGTGTTTATGGCCGTCAGTTGCGGCTTCGCCGCCAAACGCAATACATCACACGCAGTACGAATCAAGGAGGCCATTGCCGGACACGCGCTTGCCATCAGGGGTTGTCCACCCCGCGTCAATCGTTTCTCGCCTTTCACATCACACTTATAGGAGGAGAATCATGCGCAAATCTCGTTTGGCACTGATTGTGTTGGCGCTGATGCTGGCCGTCGTGGTGGCGGCTTGCGCTCAGCCCACGCCCGAAGTGGTCAAAGAGACCGTCGTCGTGAAGGAGACGGTCGTGGTCGAGGTGGAGAAAGTGGTCGAGAAAGAGGCCACGGTCGTCGTGGAGAAGGTGGTGGAGAAGGTGGTCACCCCCACCCCGGAACCGGGACGCCAGACCCTGATCGTGGCTCTGGCCGGCGCGCCTGTGTCGCTGGACCCGGCCGACCATCGCAACCGCACCACCGAGACGGTCATCCGCAACATGTTCGACGGCCTGGTCACGCGCGACACGCGCAGCGGCGTGCATCTGGAGCTGGCCGAATCGATGGAGTGGCTGAACGACACCACGCTGGAAGTCAAGCTGCGCAAGGGGGTCAAGTTCCACGACGGCCAGGAAATGACGGCCGATGATGTGGTGTTCACGTTCGAGCGCATCATCACCGAAAACGCGATCGAGTATCCCGAACCCCATTCCTCCCCGCGCAAGGGCCTCATCGCGCCGCTGAAATCGGTGGAAAAGGTGGACGATTACACGGTGCAGATGTTCTTCTCAGGCCCCTGGCCCGTCGCCAACCAGATGTTGGTGCACCAACAGATCGTGCCCAAGCATTACCTCGAAGAAGTGGGAACCAAGGGCTTTGTGGAGCACCCCATCGGCACGGGGCCGTTCAAGTTCGTGGAGGCGCAGTTGGACGACAAGATCGTCATGGAGCGCTTCGATGATTATTACGGCGGCGCGCCCGATCTGGAGCCGGTCGGCCCGGCCTGCGTGCAGCGCGCGATCTTCCGCGTGATCCCCGAAGCCTCGACCCGCGTCGCGGCCCTGCTCGCGGGCGAAGTGGACATCATCCAGGATGTGCCGCCCGAGCTGGTGGAGACGCTGCAACAAACGCCCGGCATCGTGGTGAAGACCGCGCCCGGCACGCGGCCCAAATGGGTGGAGCTCAATGTGAACAAGCCGCCCTTTGACGATGTGCGGGTTCGTCAGGCGCTGAACTATGCGGTGGACAAGGACTTGATTGTGGAAGAGCTGTATGGCGGCCGCGCGGTTCCCCTCCCTGGCCCGCTCTCGCCGTTCAACAACTTTGTCAACAAAAACCTCAAGCCCTATCCTTATGATCCCGACAAGGCCCTGGCCATGCTGGCCGAAGCCGGTTGGACGGATAGCGACGGCGACGGCATCCTCGACAAAGATGGCCAGCCGTTTAGCTTTGTGATGGACACCACCGCGCCCATCCGCTCATTGGCCGAGGCCGTGGCCGGACAACTACGCGACCTGGGCATCGACGTCTCGGTGCGCGTGTGGGAGTATTCGGTGGTCAAGCCGCTGTTGCTCAACGGCGAACGCATGGCATTCGCCCGCGATTGGGGCGATTCGGCGTTTGATCCGGTGGGCCATTTCGAGGCAAAATGGCATAGTCGCGTCGAAGGATCGCCCTATGGCCGCGGCAATTTCTCCGGCTATAGCAACCCGCGCGTCGATGAACTGATCAAGCTGGGTGAAACCGAGATCGACCGGGAGAAACGCCAGGCCATCTACGATGAAGCGCAACAGATCGTGTACGATGAGGCTCCGGCCATTTTCTTGATCCTGCCCGAAGAAGCCGAAGCGGCTTCGGAGCGGGTGAAGAACTGGGAGCCGGCCTCGGATAGCCGCATCAACCTGCACGACGTGTGTTTGGAGTGATCCCGTTCGTTATTTTCTTGGGGGGCGACGCGCTCGCCCTCCAGGAAATGGTTAGCCCAATGGACGATGAGACGATGACGACTATTTCATGGTCCCATCGTCTCATCGTCCCATCGTCCGGTCCACCTGGCCAAGACCAGTAACAACTCGAAGCCATCTCAATTCGAGGAATCCACCCTCTTCGCACCAGTTGGAGCCCCCATGCGCGCGATCAAAGTTCTGGAACGCATCCTGGCCACCATCCCCATCATGTTCGGCGTGGCCATCATGGTGTTCATCTTCATGCGCCTGACGCCAGGCGACCCGGTGGACATCATGATGGGCGCGGGCGGCGCGGTGGGCGCGGGTGAAATCGAGCAGCTTCGGGCCGAGTTCCACCTCGATGAGCCGATCCACATTCAGCTCTGGTATTTCCTGCGCGACGCGGCGCGGGGCGACCTGGGCAACTCCTACATCAAGAAGCGCCCCACCATGGAGCTCATCGCCGAACGGCTGCCCGCGACCATCGAGCTGGCCCTGGGCGCGCTTTTCTTCGCGCTCATCATCGCTTTTCCCATCGGCATTCTCTCCGCGGTGAAGCAAAATTCGTGGCTGGATCGTTTCAGCATGGCCGGCGCGTTTCTGGGGATTTCCATGCCCGCGTTCTGGCTGGGCATTGTGCTCATTCTCATCTTCAGCGTAAAACTGCGCTGGCTGCCGGTGCAGGGCCGCATCAGCTATGATGTGAATCTGCAGGAGATTACGGGCTTGTATGTGGTGGATAGCATTCTCACGCGCAATTGGCCGGCCCTGAAAGATGCGCTTCGTCATCTCATCTTGCCCTCCATTGCTTTGGGCGCGGCCGTGGCCGCGATTGTCGCGCGCGTGTTGCGCTCCTCCATGCTAGAAACCCTGCGCGCGGATTATGTGACCCTGGCGCGGGCCAAGGGCGCGCCCGAACATCGCGTGGTGCTGCGCCATGCGCTGCGCAACGCGCTCATCCCCACGGTCACGGTCATCGGCCTGCAGGTGGGCGTGCTTTTGGGCGGCAACATGATCGTGGAGACGGTGTTCGGTTGGCCGGGCCTGGGGCGTCTGGTGGTGGATGCGATTTTCAACCGCGATTTTCCTCTTGTTCAGGCCTCGGTCATGGTCTACGCGTTCACATTCGTCATCGCCAACCTCATTGTGGACATTCTGTACACTTATTTGAATCCCAAGATCACATTATAGGAATTTAGATCAAACGACTTTCCATCATGACCACGACACCAGCGCCAACCTCATCCTGGGCGCGGGCCCGCCACCTGTGGGGCCTGCGCTGGCGCATGATGCGCCGCAATTGGAGCGAGTTCGCGCATCAGATGCGCAAGCACCCGCTGGCCATCATAGCCGCGGTGGTGATCCTGCTCTATATCCTCGCGGCCATCTTCGCGCCGGCCATCACCGTGCACGACCCCACGCGCGGGAGTCTGCGCACCCGTTTCGAGCCGCCGTTCTGGATGGAGGGCGGTTCGACCGAATTCTTGCTCGGCACCGATGACCAGGGCCGAGACATTCTCACGCGCATCATCTACGGCGCGCGCGTCTCCTTGCTGGTGGGCGTCATTGCGGTGGGCGTCTCGGTGCTGGTGGGATTAACTTTGGGCGCGCTGGCGGGTTTTTATCGCGGTCGCTTCGATACGATTGTCTCGCGCGCGGCCGATTTGCTGCTGGCCTTTCCCTTTCTCATCTTCGCCATCGGCGTGATGGCTTTTTTGGGGCCGGGGTTCGGCAATCTCATCCTGGCGCTGACTTTCAAGGGCTGGGTCGAGTTCTTTCGTCTGGTGCGCGGGGAGATGATGGCCGAGAAAACCAAGGAGTATGTCGAGGCCGCGCGGGTGAGCGGCATGGGCAAGGTGGCCATCATCACGCGCGAGATACTGCCCAATATCATGCAGGCCGTGTTTGTGCTGGCCACCCTGCGCATGGGCTATATGATCATTATGGAAGCCAGTCTCAGCTTTTTGGGATTGGGCATCCAGCCGCCCACGCCGGCCTGGGGTTCGATGGTGGCCTCGGGTCGGGATTATCTGCTCACAGCCTGGTGGGTTTCGACTTTTCCCGGCCTGGCCATTGTGGGTCTGGTCCTGGCCATCAACTTGTTCGGCGAGGGCCTGCGCGATGTATTGGACCCGCGTTTGAAGATCGAATAGAGACCGGTTTGAAAATAGGACGCGGATGAACACGGATTTCACGGATTGGTTTTTGTTTGACTACAGACGATGGGGATAAGGCTCATCTATCGTCCATCGTCCTATCGTCCCCTCGTCCCTCTCATCGGTGTCGGCGGGCCATGGCCCGTGTGGCCTGTGTTCGAACAGGATTGCATTCATGACTCAAGAACCCCTATTGGAACTGCGTAATTTGACCACGGTGTTTCCCACCCGTCGCGGGGAGGTGCGCGCGGTGGAAAGCGTGAATCTCTCCCTGGCGCCGGGCGAGGTGCTGGGCCTGGTGGGCGAGTCGGGTTGCGGCAAGAGCACGGTCTTGCTCTCCATCATGCGGCTGATCCGACGACCCGGCCACATTGCCGAGGGCGAGATTCGGTTCCAGGGCCGCGACCTGCGCGCGCTTTCGGAAGGGGAGATGCGCCGCGTGCGGGGCCGCGAAATCGCCATGATCTTTCAGGACCCGCTGAGCACGCTGAACCCGGCTTTTCGCGTGGGCGACCAGATACGGGAATCGCTGCGACTGCATCACATCGTCGATGGAAGATGGCCCTGGCCGCTGGATATGGGCGCGCGGCGTCGCGAAAAGGAGCGAGTCATCCAGCTTATGGAGGAGGTGGGCATCCCCTCGCCCGACGCGCGCTACAAGGCCTATCCTCACGAGTTTTCCGGCGGGATGCAGCAACGCGCGCTCATCGCCATCGCCCTGGCCTGCGAACCCAGGCTGATCCTGGCCGATGAGCCGACCACCGCGCTGGACGTGACCATCCAGGCCCAGATTTTGGACTTGATGAAGCGCATCAACGAGCGCCGAGGAACCGGCATCATCCTGGTGACGCATGATCTGGGCGTCGCGGCCGAATTCTGCCACCGCATCGCGGTGATGTACGCGGGCCGCATCGTGGAAATGGGTTCGGTGGATGAGGTCATCGAATCGCCGCAGCATCCCTACACCCAGGGCCTGCTGGACTGCATCCCGCGACTGGGTCGCGAACGCCAACCCCTTTCGCCCATCCCCGGCAACGTGCCCGACCTGGCCACTCTGCCCCCCGGCTGCTCCTTCGCGCCGCGCTGCCCCCTGGCCCGGCCCGTCTGCGAGAGCGGCCCCATCCCCATGGTGAGATTGGCGCGCGACCGCCGCAGCCGTTGTCTGCGCCATGTAGACTTCGCCCGCGAGCAAGGCTGGACATGGGGGACGGAATACGAAATCTCCAATCAATGACCGGAAATCTTATGACGAACAATCCCAGCACCTCCCAACCGCTGGTGCAGGCGGTGAATTTGAAGAAGCATTTCGTGCGCAAGCCGAGTTTCCTGGGCCGCATCCTGGCCGCGCAAAAGGATGTGGTGGTGCGCGCGGTGGACGGCGTGGACCTGGCCATCTATCCCGGCGAAACCCTGGGCCTGGTGGGTGAATCGGGTTGCGGCAAGACCACTTTGGGCCGCCTGCTCACGCGACTTTATGAACCCACCGCGGGCGAAATCCGTTTCGACCCCCGCGCGGGCCAGGAGGACGCGGGAGACGCGGGCCGGACCGCGGGGAATGGGGCCGAGTCGTACAGCTTTCACCGCATGGCCCAAATCGTCTTCCAGAACCCTTACTCCTCTCTCAACCCGCGCAAGACCGTGCGCCAGATTTTGGCCGCGCCGCTGCGCCATCGCGGGGTGACGGATCCGCTGGAGCAAGAGGCCGAAAGCCTGAAACTGCTGGCGCGGGTGGGATTGAACCCGCGGCACATCGACAATTATCCCCATCAATTTTCGGGCGGCCAGCGTCAGCGCATTGGCATCGCCCGCGCGCTGGCCATGCATCCCCGTTTCATCGTTGCGGACGAGCCGGTCTCCAGTCTCGATGTGTCCATTCAGGCGCAGGTCATCAATTTGCTGCTGGAATTGCAGGAGGAGTTCAATCTCACCTACCTTTTCATCGCCCATGACCTGAGCGTGATCTATTACATCAGCGACCGGGTGGCCGTGATGTACCTGGGGCATATCGCGGAGGAAGGGCCGACCGACGCGCTGTTCGCGGAGCCGCGGCATCCGTACACGCAGGCGTTGCTGGCGGCCGTGCCCGTGGTGGACAAGGCCGCGCGCCGCGAACGCATTCTGCTACGAGGCGGCGCGCCCAGCCCCATCAATCCGCCGTCCGGTTGTCCCTTTCACCCTCGCTGTTTCGCCAAGAAGGGGCCTATCTGCGAACAGGAATATCCGCCGTTCTTCCAGGTGGGCGAACAAAAGGTGGCGTGTTGGCTGTATGATGCATCGCCTATTTCACCCGGCACTGAATCATAAACTCACGTATTGGGGTGCCTGAAAAAAGGTTCAACGCGGAGAAGAAATAAAGAGGTTTAGTGAAAAGGTGAGTCGCACTTCGGAAGTGCGATTCGCCTAAATGGCCATGGAGCCGGAACTCGCTCTTTGCCGTGCTTCTGGCCTCATGATATGATGCGTTCGCCCTCCACTTCTCTCATTCTCCGTCGATTTAGAAACTCACGCGTGTCAATATGGATATGAACCTTTCAGCGGAAGAACGCTCTTGGCAAGAGCATGTGCGGGAGTTCGCCCGGGCCGAGGTCGCGCCCTATGCCACGCGCTGGGATGAGACCGAACGCGTCCCGCGCGAACACATTCAAAAGCTGGCCGATTTCGGTCTCTTTGGCCTGACCATTCCCAAAGCTTATGGCGGTCATGGCCGTTCGCCGTTGGACGCGCTGCTGGCCGTGGAGGCCGTGGCCGAGAGCTGCGGCGTCAGCGGGCGGCTGGTGGTGGATCACAATTTCGGGCCTACGGGCATGATTTTGCACTATGGGACCGAGGCGCAAAAACGGGCCTGGCTGCCCAAAATCGCGCGCGGGGAGACGTTGACCAGCATCTGCATCACCGAGCCGGAGCACGGAAGCGACGCCAATCTCATGGAAACGACGTTGACCCCGGACGGACGCGGGGGTTACCGGCTCAACGGCCACAAACGCTGGATCACGGGCGCGGGCGAGCGGGAGCTTTATGTGGTCTTCACCCGCTTCGGCGACATTCCCGGAAAGAATGGCGTGGGCTGCGCGCTGGTTCCGGCCGATAGTCCGGGCGTGGAGGACGGCCCGCGCGAGCCGACCCTGGGCCTGCGCGGGATTCGCGAGGCCGAGATTATGTTCAAAGATGCGCCGGTCGCGGCCGAGCAGATTTTGTTGCCGGCCGGGCCGGGGAGTTTTGGCAAGCTCATGCGCGCGTACAACGGCCAGCGCGTGGGCGCGGCCATGGTGGCCACGGGCATTGCCACGGCCGCGCTCGAGGCCGCCATCGCCTACGCCAAGACGCGGCATCAGTTCGACCGCCCCATCGCGGATTTCCAGGCCATCCAGTTTCGGTTGGCCGACATGGCCATCTTGCGCGACGCGGCGCGGCTGCTCTGCTATCGCGCCATCCAGAGCGGCGATCCGCCTTTGCGCTACGAAACCAGCGTGGCCAAGACATTCGCGGCCGAGGCCGCCATCGCCATCACCAACAGCGCGCTTCAGGTCTTCGGCGGCAATGGCTATAGTCGTCGTTATCCGGTCGAGCGCCTGCTGCGCGACGCGCGCATGTTCACCCTGGGCGGCGGCACGGTCGAAATCCAGCGCCTCGGCGTCGCGCGGGAACTATTGCGGTAGAGAAAACCGCTTATCTTCTATCGCCTATTTTCAGAAAAGACCATGCGACCAGCCGCCGATACCGATGAAAGGGACGACGGGACGATAGACGATGAGACCATCCATGCGCCTGAGCCCCCATCGTCCTATCGAACTACAGTATTTTCCTCTCTGCGTCCTCCGCCTGCTCGGCGGTGAACTTTTTTTCAGTGAAGCCAGTATTATCACTGGATATTGACGAAATTCTATCGGTCGAGTAAACTATAGGCGATAATTCCATATCCCCCTGGTTGACGCGTGCGAGAGAGAATCCGCCTCGAGCGGATCGCCGAAGGGGCAAGCGGTCTCCGACCGGAGGCGGCCGCCAATCTCTCAGGCAAAAGGATCGTGCGCCGACAGATCTCTGGAGAGCGGAGCCTCGCGCTCCCGCCGACGGGGTAAGCGAACGAGTTGACCCGACTCGTTCGCCAAACTCTCAGGCGCCAGGACAGAGAAAAGCCCGGACGCTCAATTATGACGTCCAGGCTTTTTCTTTTTGCTCGTGCATCACCCGACTTCTCAATCTTAGGTGACAACCACAATGACAAACCTCAAACGTACGCCGTTGTACGCCGTGCATGTGGCTATGGGCGGCCGCATGGTTCCCTTTGCAGGTTACGAATTGCCCGTGCAATATCCCACCGGGCCGACCGCGGAGCATCATGCCGTGCGCGAGGCCGCGGGATTGTTCGACATCGACCATATGGGCCAGTTTCGCATCGTGGGGCCGGACGCCGACGCGTTTTTGCAATATGTGCAGCCGCGAGACCTTGGGAAGATGAAGGTGTGGGACGCAGAATACAGCTATTTGTGTTACGAGGACGGGACGTTCGTGGATGACATTTTCATCTACCGCCTGCCCGATGCGTGGTATGTGGTGGTGAACGCTGCCAATCGCGAAAAAGACCTTTTCTGGCTCGACACCCTGGCCGCGGGCTTCGATTGCGACATCATCGACGAGTCCGATCCCACATGCATGTTAGCGTTGCAAGGCCCCAAGGCCCAAACCGTGTTGCAAAAACTCACCGACATCGATCTCGATCAAGTGGCCTTTCACACGGCCGCGCGGGGCCAGGTGGCCGGCATCGAGACCCTGATCGGCGCGACGGGCTACACGGGCGAATATGGCTACGAGCTGTTCTTCCCCGCGGAATCGGCCATCGCCATGTGGGAATCGTTGCTGGAGGCGGGCAAGGAGGACGGTTTGCTGGCTTGTGGTCTGGCCGCGCGCGATTCGTTGCGCTTCGAAGCATGCCTGCCCCTCTATGGCCACGAAATCACCGCCCAACTGAACCCTGTTGAGGCTCGGTTGAGCTGGGTTTGCGACTGGGACAAAGGCCCCTGGGTGGGCCGCGAGGCCGTGCTCAAGCACAAACTGGAGAAGACCCCGCGGCTGCTGGTGGGCCTGGAAATGGTGGAGCGAGGCGTCCCGCGTGAGCATTATCCGGTGCAGGCCGAGGGCGAGACCATCGGTTGGGTCACCACCGGCATGAAATCCCCCACCCTGGGCAAATTCCTGGCTCTGGCCTATGTCAACCGTCCTTACAATCGCCTGGGAACCGAGGTCGATGTCATTATCCGCGGCAAATCGCGCAAGGCCAAAGTGGTCAGGCGGCCGTTCTATGTTCCGGCCTATCGTCGAGCCGACGCTTGACGGAATGCATTCCGAGACCGGACGATCTGCTTTGTAAACACTCCAAAGACCCGAGGTCGGTCGGACAAGTCATGTCGTAATGAGCGGCCAGACCAACATAGACCATAGGACAAACATAGACCAATAGGCCCGTCGTCTATCTTGGTCTACTTTGGTCTACGTTGGTCGGCGCAAGCGATTTTCATCCGTATCGAAGCGGGTCCGCCCGCCGTCGGGTTGGTTTGCAAGTCGGACGATAGGACGATAAACGATGGGACCATGAACGCCTCGCTAATCGTCTTATCGTCCATTGTCCCATCGTCACCCCTCAGTATCCAATACCCAATATCCAATACCCAATACCCAGTATCCAGCACCCAATCCCCAACAAGGAGCGAGAACCATGAGTTACAAATACGATGAATCCGCACGCTATGCAAAATCGCACGAATGGGCGCGGTTGGAGGGCGATGTCGTGGTGGTCGGCATCAGCGACTACGCCCAGGACTTGCTTTCCGATGTGGTTTATGTGGAATTGCCCGAAGTGGGCGCGACCGTGAGCGCGGGCGAAGCCGTGGCCACGGTCGAATCGGTGAAAGCGGCCGAGGATGTGATGGCGCCGGTTTCGGGTGAGGTCGTCGCGGTGAACGAAACCCTGGAAGATACGCCCGAAGTCGTCAACGAAGACCCGTATGGCGCCTGGTTCTTCAAGATCAAACCCTCGGACCCGTCCGAATTGGACGCGCTCATGGACGCCGCAGCCTATGAAGCCTTTGTCGCCGAGGAGGAGGCGGGTTAATCATGCGATTCAATCCCAACACAGACGCAGACCGGCGGGCCATGTTGGACGCGGTGGGCGTGAAAGATGTGGCCGATCTCTTTCACGACATCCCGGCCGAACACCGCTTCCCCGCGCTCGAGCTGCCTCCCCCTCTAACCGAGATGGAGGTCATCCGCGAGATTCAGGCTTTGGCCGAGGAGAACGTGAATCTCGACCAGTTCGCCTGCTTCCTGGGCGCGGGCGCGTATCGGCATTTCACGCCCTCGGTCGTGGACATGGTCATCAGCCGCAACGAATTCTATACGGCTTACACGCCTTATCAACCCGAAATCTCGCAAGGCACGCTTCAAGCCACATTCGAATATCAGAGCATGGCGGCCGCGTTGACGGGCATGGATGTGGCCAACGCCTCGCATTACGACGGCGCCACCGCGGTGGCCGAGGCCGTGATCATGGCTATCAATGTCCACCGCCTCAAACGCAAAAAAATTGTGATATCGCCCACAGTCCATCCCATGTATCGTCAGGTGACCCGAACCTACACCCAGGGCATGGGGCTAAACATAGTGGGTGACGTAAGCGACGGTCAGAACGACTTCCGCGCTTTATTAGGATTGTGTGATAACGAAACGGCCGCGGTCGTGGTGCAAAACCCCGATTTTTTGGGCCAATTGCACACCCCAAACGAAATGCAAGACCTGGCTAACGCGGTGCACGAACATGGCGCGCTGCTGGTGGTTGCCACCGACCCCATTGCCTTGGGCTTGTTTACGCCGCCCGGCCATTATGGGGCCGACATTGTCACGGCCGAAGCGCAGAGCCTGGGCAATGGTCTCAATTTTGGTGGTCCTTACCTGGGGCTTTTCGCGTTTCGCAATAACTTGGTGCGCCGCAGCTCGGGCCGATTGGTGGGCGAAACCGTGGACGCGGAGGGCGAGCGCGGGTATGTGCTCACATTGAGCACGCGCGAACAGCACATCCGCCGCGCCAAAGCCACCAGCAACATTTGCACCAATCAGGCGCTGAACGCGCTGGCCGCGGCCGCGTATCTGGCCGCGATGGGCAAGCAGGGCCTGCGCAAGGTGGCCGAGTTGTGCTGGCACAAGGCGCATTACGCGGCCGACCGCATCGGCCAACTGGAGGGCTACGAGATCGTGGCCGAGAAGCCTTTCTTCAAGGAATTCGTGGTGCGGTGTCCCCGTCCTGTGGCCGAGATCAACGCCTTTTTGCTGGACGAATACGGCATTATTGGCGGTTATGATCTGAGCCAGGACTATCCCCATTTGGGCGACGCCATGCTGATATGCGTGACCGAGATGAACACGCGCGAGGAAATCGACGACCTGGTGGAGGCGCTGGCCGAAGTGAATCAACCGGGCGTTCCCCTGGAATTGGAGGTGGGATCATGAGCGAGCCTTTCATTTACGAATTGGGCGAGCCGGGGCGTCATGGCGTGGACGTCCCCGATGTGGATGTGCCCGAGACGCCCATCCCGGCCGAGTTCGTGCGCGAGGAATTGCCTTTGCCCGAGCTGAGCGAAGCCGACGTGGTGCGCCATTATGTGCACCTCAGCCAGAAAAACTACGCAGTGGACGTGGGCTTCTATCCGCTCGGCTCTTGCACCATGAAATACAATCCCAAAGTCAACGAACGCATGGCGCGCTTGCCCGGCTTTGTCAACCTCCATCCCTTGCAAGACCCCGCCACCGTGCAAGGCGCGATGCAGCTTATGTATGAGCTGCAAGCCATGCTGGCCGAAATCGCGGGCTTCGACGCGGTCACATTGCAGCCCTCGGCCGGCGCGCACGGCGAGTTGACCGGCGTGCTCATCATGCGCAAAGCGCAAATCGCCCGCGGCCAGGGTCATCGCACCAAGATTCTCGTACCCGACTCGGCCCACGGCACCAACCCGGCCACCACCACCATGAGCGGCCTGCGCGTGGTCGAGCTGCCCAGCGACAAGAACGGCAACGTCGATCTCGAGGCGCTCAAACGGGAATTGGACGACGACTTGGTGGGCCTCATGATCACCAACCCCAGCACGTTGGGCCTGTTCGAGCAGCATATCGTTGAGATTTGCGAGCTGGTGCACCAAGCCGGAGGTCTGGTGTATGGCGACGGAGCCAATCTCAACGCGATCATGGGCATTGTGCGACCCGGCGACCTGGGCATCGATGTCATGCATTTCAATCTCCACAAAACCTTTAGCACGCCTCATGGCGGCGGCGGGCCTGGGTCCGGCCCGGTTGGCGTGACGGCCGAACTCGCGCCTTTCCTGCCCGGCCCCATTGTGGATGTGGACGAGAACGGCGAATATATCTGGAAATGGCCCGAACAGAGCATCGGCCGCGTGCGCAGTTTCCACGGCAATTTCGGCGTGATCGTGCGCGCCTACACTTATATTCGCATGCACGGCGCGGAGGGACTGCGCCGCGTGAGCGAGGACGCGGTGCTCAACGCCAATTACATGCAGGCCCGGCTACAAGCGCGCGGAGATTACCCCATCCCCTACGGCCACCGCACCTGCATGCATGAGTTCGTGGCTCAGGGCAAGATTTCGGGCGCGGCCGGCGTGCACGCCCTGGATGTGGCCAAACGCCTCATCGATTACGGTTTCCATCCGCCCACCATGTATTTCCCGCTTATCGTCCATGAAGCCTTGATGATCGAGCCGACCGAGACCGAGTCGAAAGAGACATTGGACGCGTTCATCGAGGCTCTGACGCGCATCGCCGAGGAGGCGCGCACCGATCCCGACCTGCTTCACACTGCGCCCCACCTCGCGCCCGTGCGCCGGCTGGATGAGGTGCGCGCGG
Organism: Chloroflexota bacterium; assembly: GCA_013151415.1. Taxonomy (GTDB): domain Bacteria; phylum Chloroflexota; class Anaerolineae; order J102; family J102; genus JAADII01. The sequence continues at coordinate 27,621 of JAADII010000134.1, read as the reverse complement.
CCCGTCGGCCCATCCTCACCCGCACGCCCCCAGCCCACCGCGCCACAAAATAGGTGACGGAAATCGACAATTGAGCGCTGGGTTTTCTTGTGTTCGAATTTGTTGCATTCACCAAACGGTTAGAGGATAAAACCCTCGAATACGTTGGTCGGATGTGACCAATTTGCAGCCAAGCAAATCCGCGCTCGCCACAATCACCCGATCCGCCGGATCTCGGTGCGCCCAATCCAAATCAAGGCTATGCAACCAGATGTCTATATCCGTGGGACGAATATCCAATCTCTCCACGCGCGACAATTGGATGGCGAACTCCCGCACAGTTATGGGCAGGTAGAGTTTTCTTCTCTGCACTTTCAAGCCAAGTTCCCACAGGCTAATGGCGTTGACGATTCTCAAATCGGCCTCCTGAATCGCTTGCCGCGCGGCTGGCGTTAGTTTTTCGGGATCAAAGGCCCAGAAAAACAGAGCCGATGTGTCGAGAACGATCATTCGAGCGCCTCCCATTCTTCATCTGTGGGCGCGTTGAGGTCTTCATACACGATGGCCTTGCCTCGCCATGGTGCGAAGACTTCGTCCATGCTTCGCTTTTGCTCCACGGGCCGAATGAGTAAGGTGGGTCGATTGCGATCGGTCACTACCAGTTCTTCACCACTCTTCTCGATTTCACGGAAAATTTGCAGCATATTGGCCTTGAGTTTACTTTTAGAGATGGTTCGAGTCATGGCAACCTCCTTGCATGGCCATGGTCATAACTGTGGTCACAATATATCACAACACGGCTGCACTGCAAAACCAATCGAATATCAATGAACCGACCCGCTGTAGACATTTTCACCGACGGCGCGTGCCTGGGCAACCCCGGACCGGGCGGCTGGGCCGCGCTGTTGCGTTATGGCAAACACGAAAAGGAGTTGGTGGGCGCGGCCAGCCGCACCACCAACAACCGTATGGAGCTCCGCGCGGCCATCCACGCCCTCGAAGCGTTGAACAAGCCCTGCAAGGTTTATCTTCACACCGACTCTGAGTACCTGAAAAAGGGAATCACCGAGTGGATCGCGCGCTGGCAACGGAATGGCTGGCGCACGGCCAACAAGAAGCGGGTCAAGAATCAAGACTTGTGGCAAGCTCTGCTGAAGGCCATGGAGCCGCACGAGGTGCATTGGCGTTGGGTGAAGGGCCACGCGGGGCACAAGGAAAACGAGCGGGTGGACGCGCTGGCCACACGCGCCGCGCGCACGCTTGCCAAGGACGCGCCGCCCGACCTGGAGGTGCTGGTGGAATCCTAACCTACAGACGTTGATAGACGCGCTGCAAATCTTTCCAACCAACAAACCATCCTTCAGCAGTTCGCAAGGTGAGATCGCCGCCATAGACCACGAAGCATGAACGTGACAAATTCGCAATCGGATTGCAAAATTGTCAGGAACAACGGCCGAGCAAAAAGCGCCCGGGTAATCTCCGGGCGCTTTCTATATCATTGTCCTATATAATTGTAAGCAATTGAGTTGGATTAGTGAGCGTGGCCGTGGGCCAACTCCTCGGCGGTCGCCTCGCGCAGGCCAAGAATCTTGACATAGAAGTGCAAGTTCTCGCCCGCCAACGGATGGTTGAGATCCAGCACAACGCCATCCGCGCGAATCTCGGTGACATAAGCTTGAACAAGCTGGCCGGTCATTTGGTCTTCCAGCGTCAGCTCCATGCCGAGATCCAAAGGCATGTCGGGAGGAAAAGAGGCCGCGGGGATGACAACCCGGGCTTCGGGATCGGGCTGGCCATATCCCTGCTCAGGCGTCAAAGTCACGCCCTTTTCTTCGCCGACTTCCATACCCGTAAGCGCCTCTTCCAGCGCAGGCAGGATTTCGCCGTGACCGTGCAGGTAGCTCAGCCCTTCGACATCAACAGACGAGTCGATGATCTCGCCGCTGTCCAGGCGAAGCTCATAATCCAGGGTGACGACAACGTCGTCGGCGACTTTCTGTGGGGTGGTCATAGGTTACACCTTGCGAACGTCCGCGGCCGAGAGGCCCTTCTGGCCTTGCTCGATGGTGAACTCGACGCGTTGGCCCTCTTTCAGGCTGCGATAGCCGTGGCCTTCGATGGCCGAGTAGTGGACGAATACGTCTTCTGCGCCATTATCGCGCTCGATAAAGCCGTATCCCTTAGCATCGTTGAACCATTTCACGGTGCCAGTTTCTCGTGTAGTCATGTTGAAGATTCTCCTTCGGTACAGAGGGTAAAAATGAGTTTTTGAGAAACGCCGGCCCGTTCTTCACACAGAAAAAACGCCGCCAGACCTTCGTAAGTTCTGGCGGCGTCCAAGAGCGTGTTCCGAAGCAGCACTTACAGCGTCCTACATCTCATAGTATGACAGAAGTCCGCGGAAAGTGCAAATCCCATTTTAATGGTTGCAGTCTGCGCGGACTCTGTGCTATGATTGCCCGATAAAGCGTGGTTCATTTTCATGACCACACTTCTTTGCTCACGATCACAACCCAAAATAGCATTCAAATCTTACACTGCTCTTTTCACATCCTGACTCATGGCCAAACGAAGTTCTCGTAGAAAACGACGTCAACGCAAACCCAATGTGCCGCGGTACACCGGCCCAATCGAGCCGACGCCCACAGCCGAGACCTCGGCCCCCACTTCTTCGAATCAACCAAAGGTTGTCAAGACGGCCGCGGCCAAACAACCAACGACGACCGCGGATTTTGCGGAAGAGTATCGTTACGTGGTCGGTGACCTGCGCAACATGATGATCGTAACCGGCGCGATGGTGGTGTTGCTGTTGACGCTCAATTTTGTCATCAACTACTAACCCGACGGCGATAACGACTCGCCGTGTCCGCCGTGGGAAGACGATAGGACGATGGACGATAAGACGATAGTGTTGTCGTTCCGTCGTCCTATCGGTTTTTTGATGCGTCGGGAAAGCGTGCATGAAAAAACCTACTCTCTCCCCAGCGCCCCAGCGCCAATAAAGAAAAAAGTGGGCGAGAAGGGACTCGAACCCCTGACCTCGCGGATGTGAACCGCGCGCTCTAACCAACTGAGCTACTCGCCCGAAGCACTCGCTATTATGCCACAGGCCCGGTCGATTGGCAAAAAATGACACCCAGAATGAGACGCTTCAATCGCGGCTACGCCCTCGGCTTCTTGCTCATCATCATCGTTTCCATCCTGGCCATACGATGGTCGTACGCGCGCGTCGAGGGGCGCTATCAGGCCCGGGTGAACGAGCTGGCCCAATACACGCTGGACGATTGGCTGGAGGTGCTGCGCCTGGAAGAATGGTTGGGCGAGCCTGAGGTCACGCCCATCCCCGTCGAGCAAATCTTGGGCACGCCCACGCCCCAAGCCGAGCCGGAGGCGAAAAGCGGCGCGCCTCGAACGTGGGACGCAACCCAAAACGCACAAACATAAATCAACCCACCCGACCACCCGACCACCCGACCAAACGACCAAGCGACGAACAGACCACCCGACCAACATGCGCATTGGCTTGATCACGCCGGGATTCGACGCCCATGAGGGAGATTGGGCCATTCCTGCGCTCTCGAATCTGGTGCGTGAGTTGGGGCGGCGGCATGATGTGCGGGTGTTTGCATTGCGCTATCCGCATCGACGGGGATGGTATGAGGTGTTTGGGGTGGAGGTGCAGGCATTGGGCGGGGCCGAGACGCGAGGGCCGGCGCGAGGGGCTCTGTTAACGCGGGCGCTGATGGCTTTGCGCCGCAGTCATGAAGAGCGACCATTCGATGCGCTGCACGGGTTTTGGGCCGATGAGCCGGGCTTTCTGGCCGTTTTGGCCGCCCGTTGGTGGCGCATTCCCGCCATAGTTTCGGTGATGGGCGGTGAGTTGGTGGGTTTTGCGGACATCGGCTACGGCGGCCAACTGAGCCGCATTGGTCGCGGTTTGATCCGTTTCTCTTTAGCGCGAGCCGACCGCGTCACGGTGGGGTCCGGTTGGCTGGCCGAGCGGGCGAGAAGATGGACGCGAGAAGAGCGGTTGAGCGTAGCTCCTTTGGGCGTGGATGCGGCCCGGTTTAGGCCGGATGGTCGGGTCGAGAAGCTGGTCGGATCGCCCGCGCTGCTGCACGCGGCCTCATTGGTTCCCATCAAAGACCAGGCCACGTTGTTGGCCGCGTTCGCGCGGCTGCGCGCGAATTTCCCGGACGCGCATTTACACATGATTGGCGGCGGGCCTTTACGCGAGAAGCTGACCGATCTGGCCCGTACATTGGGAGCGTTCGAGCATATCACCTTTCACGGCCCGGTTCTCCACCCCCGGCTTCCGCCTTTTTATCGCGGGGCCGACCTCTTTCTCCTCTCCTCCCGCTTCGAAAGCCAGAACCTGGCCGTATTGGAGGCGTTGGCCTGTGGATGCCCGGTCGCGGGGACGCGCGTGGGCGTTCTTCCCGAGCTGTTGCCCGCCAACTGCCTGGCCCCGCCCGGCGATGCAGCAGCCCTGGCGGATGCGGCCGCGTCGCTCTTGGCGGATGAACCCGGCCGTGCCGCGCTGGCAGCGAAGCTCAGCCAACGCGTGCGCCGCGAGTATGCTTTAACATCAACCTTGCATAAATTGGAGCATATCGCCAAGGCGCTGTATAATTGACTAAACGGTTTTTTAGAAAACACAAGCAAACGCGCCGGAATTGTAATCGAATTCTGGCAGGGGGATGCGTTTACAGCATGAAACATGAGCTGGAATTACTTGTCGAAACACCAAAATCGGGTGCAAAGCAACGCTCATTGCTATTCATTCATGGCATGTGGCATGCCGCGTGGTGCTGGCAAGAGCACTTTCTGCCCTACTTTGCCAAACATGGCTACGTTTCGTATGCGCTCAGCTTGCGCGGCCATGGCGCCAGCAAGGGGCGAAAGCGGCTGCGGTGGGCGTCGCTGGCTGATTACGTAGCCGATGTCGCCTCTGTAGTCGATAACATGGAGACCCCGCCGGTTCTGATCGGTCATTCTATGGGCGGCCGAATTCTGCAAGCTTATCTCAAAAAACGTTCTGCGCCAGCGGTGATTTTATTGGCCCCGGTTCCGGTCGGCGGGCTAATCCCGGCCACGTTGCGCGTCGCCAAACGGCATCCTCTCATCTTTTTGAAAGCGAATCTCACGCTCAGCCTTTACCCCATCATTGGCTCGCCAGAAAGATGTCGCGAGCTGTTGTTTTCCGAAGCGCTGGATAAAGAACGGCTGATGCATTACTATGAACAAATGCAAGACGAATCTTATCGGGCCTATCTCGAAATGCTCTTTCCGCATTCGCCATCCGGAAGGCTGAGTGCGCCGATGCTTGTTTTAGGAGCGGCCGAGGATCGAGCCATTGCGGTGAAGGAGGTGCAAGCCACCGCGCGAGCTTATGGCGCGCATGCCGAGATATTCCCCAATATGGCTCACGACATGATGTTGGAGCCGGGATGGCGCGCAGTGGCCGACCGTATTTTGGCATGGCTGGCCGAACAAACGGCGTAAGAAGCCAGAGCTCGACACCAAAATATGATCCATTTGGGTACTAGAATTGGGATGCAAGGGGAGCTATACTGGGAAATGTCAGCGCGGCCGCGTTATTCAGGCCGCATTCTCTGGCTTCACCCAACTATCCATATCACTGAAGGAGACAGCAACCCAATGGCCACACCAAATGATGTCATGAAACTCATCGCGGAACACGATCTCAAAATCGTGGATGTCAAATTCACCGATCTGTTTGGTCAGTGGCAACACTTCTCCATGCCTGTGGAGGCGTTCGATCCTGAAGATGCGTTCGAAGAGGGCATGGGCTTCGACGGCTCCTCCATTCGCGGGTTTCAGAGCATCGAAGCCAGCGACATGATCCTATTGGCCGATCCCGACTCCGCGGTGGTGGATCCCATTTGCGAAATCCCCACTCTCAGCCTGGTGTGCAATGTTTTCGACCCGGTCACTCGCGAACCCTATTCTCGCGATCCCCGCTATGTTGCGCAAAAGGCCGTCGAATATCTTAAATCCACCGGCATTGCAGACACGGCCTATTTCGGCCCCGAACCCGAGTTCTTCGTTTTCGACCAGGTGATGTATTCGGCCGGCGAATACTCCTCGGCCTACCAGGTGGATAGCATCGAAGGGCCTTGGAACAACGGCATCTTCGGCTTTGGCCACTCGGTTCCCCACAAACGCGGCTATTTCCCCGTCCCGCCCCTTGATACGCTGCAAGACCTGCGCTCCGAATTTGTGCGCACCATGATCGATGCTGGCATCGAGGTGGAAGTCCATCACCACGAAGTGGGCACGGCCGGACAATGTGAGATCGATATGCGCTTCGCCGAGCTGGTGAAGATGGCCGATCAGGTGCAAATGTACAAATACATTGTTAAGAACGTGGCCAAGAAGCACGGTAAAACCGTCACTTTCATGCCCAAGCCCATTTATGCAGACAATGGTTCGGGCATGCACACGCATCAAAGCCTATGGAAAGATGGCGAGCCGCTTTTCGCAGGGGATGGCTACGCGGGTCTGAGCCAGATGGCGCTGTGGTATATCGGCGGCATTCTCAAGCACATCAACGCCCTGCTTGCGTTAGTCGCGCCCACCACGAACTCGTATCGTCGTCTGGTCCCCGGCTACGAAGCGCCCGTGGTCATCGCCTACTCGGCGCGCAATCGCTCGGCTGCATGCCGCATTCCCATGTATTCGGGCTCGCCCAAAGCCAAACGCATCGAATTCCGCTGCCCCGACCCCACGGCCAATCCCTATCTCGCGTTCGCGGCCATGCTCATGGCCGGGTTGGACGGCATCAAGAATCAGATCGATCCGGGCGACCCCGCGGAACTCGACCTATATGAAGAAGAACATATGGGCACGGTGGAGATGACCGTGGCCAAGCTGAACGAGGCCCTGGACGCGCTCATGGCCGATAAGGATTTCCTCTTGGAGGGCGGGGTATTCACCGAAGACGTGCTGGACGCGTTCGTATCTTACAAGTTCGAGAACGAGGTCGGCCCGGTCAGCCTGCGCCCCCACCCCTACGAGTTCTTGCTGTATTACAACGAGTAATCGTTCGGCCTCTCCGGTTAGTTCTGGCATGACAACCCGCAAGCACTACTTGCGGGTTGTTTTTATTTATCCGACTCCCGCGCCACGGTTGTGTCAATGCCTTTCAAGAACCCCCGAGTTTGGCGGATAGGAACCACCGGAATCAACTCGATACGGTTTGGGTGCAGCAAAACGCGCACTTTCTGGCCCGGCTTGATGTTCAAAGCTTCGCGCACTTTTTCGGGAATCACGATTTGGTATTTGGATGAAACGGTGACGGTGTCCATGGCGCAATATCCCTATCGAATAAAGGTTGTCATACGATACTATAATCGATCCCCGAATGAGGATACAAACGTGAGTCATCCCGTCAATTCCCCTCCCAAATCTCCAACAGAGGATAGAAACCCACCCAGGTCCAACCATAGCCGCTGGGCCTGGGGAAGGCCTGGAGCGCGCGGCTTTGCACTTTGGCCTGGTCGTCCAAAACAAGACCGATGAGGCGATTCCCGCGGCCAGGACGAATTCGGGTTTGTAGATGGATGGAATGTGAGTCTGACGAAGAAAATGAGCCGGGTCTGTAGGGAAAACAATATCTTTTTGGCGGGCTGTCTGTCCTTTACATCGTTTCTTGTCATGCACTGCGCCACCATGTTAAAATCAGCCAGAATTGATCAAAATCGTCTCCAAACCTGGTGAATTCCTGATAAGCAGAACGAACGATCGGGCGCTTCTCTTTCGGTTGTCGCTGTCTTGACGGGTCTCTGCTACATTTGGAACCCACCAGGTTTCGACTATTGGCAAGGAGTCACGCGAAAGGAGGCGCCTATTGTCCATAGCCGTAAAGCAGAAATCCAAGTGGGACGCCCCACGACTTTCCATTGGGGAAGTAAAGGGATCTGAAGTTCGCGGCACCTTTTTCTCAAGGAGGGCATCATGTTTGCATCACGTCTTGCATCGACGCCGGTTGCAACGGCTGCTCGAAGTCGGGATTACAAGGTCTACACATTGCAGAACTTCAAGCAGATTCCGCAAATTCGTCGTTTGGATGACGACCAAATACGCGCTATCGAAATTGTCGGTCGCGTGTTGCCATTTCGGGTCAATAACTATGTCATCGAGGAATTGATCGATTGGGAGCGGGTTCCCGATGACCCCATATTTCGCATCACTTTTCCCCAAAAGGGCATGCTTCGGCCTGAACATTTTCAAATGATGGAACAGGTCATCAAGCACAACGGTTCGCGCGCGGCCATCCGCGCAACTGCGGACCGTATCCGCTGGCAGCTCAATCCCCACCCGGCCGGACAAATTGAACACAACGTGCCCCGATTGGACGGTCAGCGCCTGCACGGCATGCAGCACAAGTATCCTGAAACGGTATTGTTTTTTCCGGCTCAAGGACAAACATGTCATGCCTACTGCACCTTTTGCTTTCGCTGGGCGCAGTTCGTAGGCATGAAAGACCTGCGCTTCGCGATGCGCGAGGCCGAGTTGCTGGTGAAATATGTGAGCCAACACCCCGAAATAAGCGATATCCTATTCACTGGCGGCGATCCCATGGTCATGAAAGCTCATGCTTTGCGCGCCTACGTGGAGCCGCTGCTCAAAGCCAAGCCCCCTCATCTCAAAACCATTCGCTTCGGAACGAAATCGCTCAGCTACTGGCCCTACCGTTACACCAGTGATCCCGACGCCGATGATATCCTGCGATTGTTCGAGGAAATTCGCGCCACTGGACTGCATGTCTCCATCATGGCGCACTTCAACCACCCGCACGAGATGCGCACCGAGGCCGCGTTGCAGGCCATTCGCCGCATCCAGGAAACCGGCGCTCAGATTCGCACACAATCACCACTTTTGCAACACATCAACGACGACGCCGATGTATGGGCGACCATGTGGCGAGAGCAAGTGAATCTGGGCATGATCCCTTATTACATGTTTGTTGTGCGGGATACGGGCGCGCAACACTATTTTGGCGTGCCGCTGGTGCGCGCCTGGCGCATTTTCCGAGATGCATATAACCAGGTGAGCGGTCTGGCTCGCACCGTGCGCGGGCCGAGCATGTCCGCGCATCCTGGCAAGGTCGAAGTCGTCGGAGTGAGCGAGATCAAGGGCGAGCGCGTCATGGTCTTGCGCTTCTTGCAAGGTCGAAATCCCGATTGGGTGGAGCGCCCCTTTTTCGCAACGTATGATGAAAAAGCCATTTGGCTGGATGAGTTGCGCCCCGCATTTGGCGAAGAGAAATTCTTCTTCGAGCGTGAACCGGCTCCCCTTTCTCATGCAGTGAGCGCGCCCGCCGCGCCCGCCCCGGCCATTTTTGCGAACTAAGAAGCGTTGGTGCGTCGTCCGGGACCTATCCTGGACGACGCACGCGCGCGGTGACATGAGCTCATAAGTCCAGCACTTTGCCCGGATTGAGAATGCCGTTGGGATCCAATAAGCGTTTGAGATCGCGCATGAGGGCCAGGGCTTCGGCGCCATGCTCGCGGGCCATGAACTTTTGCTTGCCCAAACCAACGCCGTGTTCGCCCGTGATGGTGCCACCCAAACCGAGCGCCTTTTCCACCATACGATCGCTAAATTCCAACACTTTGGCGCGCGCGGCCTTGTCTCCCCTGGGGTAAAACAGAATCACATGCACATTGCCATCGCCGGCATGACTGACAATGCTTCCCACAAGATCAAGCGCTTGCATGAGCTCATGAGCATACGCGATCATTTCGGGGTAGCGCGAGATAGGAGTGGCCGTGTCGGTGACGATGTAGTCCTGTCCGGGAAAATGGCGCACCTGCGCCTCAAACACGCTATGCCTGGCCTCCCACAACCTCGCCCGCTCCTGCCGCCCCACGCCAGCCTGATAATGCACACAACCGTTTTCGCGACAAATTTCCTCCACCAGGGGCAGGGCTTCGGCCAGGGCCGCCTTGCTAGAACCGCTGAATTCCATAAACAGATTGGGGCCGGGATGCAGATCGAGATCGGTCTCCTGATTCAGGATATGGATGGTGGTCTCATCGAGCAGCTCGAGCGCGGCCGGCTCTAAGCCCGCGGCAATGATATCAAAGACCGCGGCCGCGGCCGCCTCGACCGTAGGAAACGCGGCCGTGGCCGCGCTGAAATGCGCGGGCAGGGGATGAAGCTTGAGCGTGGCCTCGGTGATAACGCCCAAGGTGCCCTCTGAGCCTACAAAGAGATGAGTTAGATCGTAACCACTGGATTGTTTCACCGCACGCGAGCCCGTGCGAATGATGCGGCCATCGGCGAGCACGACTTCGAGTCCGAGCACGTTATCCCGCGTCGCGCCATATTTCACCGTGCGCGTGCCCGCGGCATTGTTGGCCAACATGCCGCCAATACTGGCGTTTGCACCGGGATCGGGCGGGAAAAAGAGGCCGCGCCGCCCTAGCACCTTGTTCATATCTTTATACAGCGCGCCCGGCTGCACCGTCACCTGGAAATCCTCTTCGTGTATAGCGATGATGCGGTTCATGCGCCCCAAATCGAGCACAACGCCGCCTTTCACAGGAATGGGATTGCCCTCGATGCTGGTCCCCGCGCCCCAGGGCGTGACAGGGATCTTATGTTCATTGGCGAAACGAAGCACAGCGCTGACATCGGCGGTGGTTTCGGGCCACACCACCACATCGGGCGTCGAGGGGGCGTAGGCGGATTGATCCGCGGCGTGTTGCTCGCGATCGCCTCGACGCGTAGAAACCTGATCGGCGGAGAGAAGCGATTTGAGGGCAGAAGCCAGATCAAACATGGTTGTTCTCACAACACACCAGTTATGTCAATAAAAAAAGGGGGTGAATTCGAATAATTTCAGTTTATCTTACACGCGTTGATGGGTGGATTTCAAATGCGGAAGTCTCCGGAGAAACGGTTTTTTGAGAACACAGAAGATGAGGCTATAATACGCGCCTGATGATCTGGAAAGTCAAGCCTGATCTCGCCGTCTTGAATCAGATGCGGCAACAAACCGCGGTGGGTCATCTCGGCATCGAGTTCGTCGAGGTGGGCGATGATTATCTCGCGGCCACCATGCCTGTGGACGAGCGCACGCGGCAGCCTATGGGCCTGTTGCACGGCGGCGCATCCGTGCTTCTGGCCGAAACCTTGGGCAGCGTTGCATCGACCTTATGCGTGGACTTTCCGCGGCAGCAATGCGTGGGTTTGGAAATCAACGCCAGCCATTTGCGCGCGGTGCGCGAGGGGAAGGTGAAAGGCGTCGCCCGACCTATTCGCTTGGGTCGCCGCGTCCATGTGTGGGAAATTCGCATCGCCGATGATAAAGGACGACCGGTGTGTGCAGCGCGGCTGACCATGGCGATTTTGGAAGATGCGTAACGAGTTTCGAGTTCCTCCTATTTTGACAATCCTTTCAATCCTTCTATAATGGGGCCGTTCATGTTGTGTTCGTCCCCTCCGGGGTTTCACATTTCTATACTTCTATTCATTTTCCATCTTGCGCTCGTGAAAAGGAGGAGCATCCATGAACAGTGTAAACCGTAGAGATTTTCTTGGTCTTGCGGCGAAAGGCGCGCTTGGTGCAGCCGCCGTGGTTGGGCTTGCCGGATGCACTTCGCAAGCCACCCCCACCGCCGCGGCTGGCGCCGCCCAAGAAAAAGAGGAAGAGCTAAAGGAGGCCGTAGCCCAAGAGCCTTCGCTGCCCACCATTGAATGGCAAATGGCCACCAGTTGGCCCTTGGCGCTGGACACTATTTTTGGCGGCGCGCAGATTTTCGCCGAACGCGTCGCGGCCATGACCGGCGGCAAATTCAAAGTCACCCCGCGCGCCGCGGGTGAATTGGCTCCTGGCCTGGAAGTGCTCAATGTGGTGGAGCAGGGCGCGGTCCCTCTCGGCCACACCGCCTCTTACTACTATGTGGGTAAGAGCAACGTCACCGCTTTCGGCACCTCACTGCCCTTTGGCCTGACCGCTCGCCAGCAAAACGCCTGGCTATACGAAGGAGGCGGGCTGGAGCTGCTGCAAAACTTCTATAAAGAACGTTTTGGCGTCATTCAGTTCCCGGCCGGCAACACGGGCGCGCAGATGGGTGGTTGGTGGAAAAAAGAGATCAACTCGCTTGCCGACATGCAGGGTTTGAAGATGCGCATTCCTGGCCTCGGCGGCAAGGTTATGTCCAAACTGGGCGTCACGGTGCAAGTTCTGCCCGGTGGTGAAATCTTCCAGGCTCTGCAGACCGGCGCCATCGACGCCGCCGAATGGGTGGGGCCTTACGATGACGAAAAACTGGGGTTGGCTGACGCGGCCAAGTATTACTATTCGCCCGGTTGGTGGGAGCCAGGACCCTCTCTCGAGGTTCAGGTGAATTACGCGGAATATCAAAAGTTGCCCGAAGAGTATCAACAGGTGATTGCCACCGCGGCCTATCAAGCGAACATGCAGATGCTCGCTCGGTACGACGCCAAGAACTTCGAGGCGCTGCAACGACTTCTGGACAAGGGCGTCGAGCTGCGCACCTTCCCCGATGATGTGTTGAAAGCCGCCGAAGAAGCCGCCTTCGACCTCTTCGACGAATTCGCCAGCCAGGACCCCGACTTCAAGTCGGTCTTTGCCGAGTGGAACAAGTTCCGCGAAGGCATCCAGGCCTGGCATAGCGTGGTCGAGGCCCCCTACACCGCCTATGTGGCCAGCCGCCAGGGCTAAACCGTCGTCATCCCCCCGTAATAAAAAACGAGCCTGGAAACCACTCCAGGCTCGTTTTTTTGTTGGGTGCTGGGGAATTGGGTATTGGATACTGGATATTAGATACTGGATATTAGATACTGGATATTGGGTATTGGATACTGGCGTTTCTGGAACTCAGCGCCAATACCTAATATCCAAATACCTAATACCTACTATCCAACATCCCATCTCATCCGCTGAGATTCACCAGCCATTGCACAGTCTGGGGGAAGAGCATGACCAAAATCAAACCCACGCCTTGGAGGGCCATGAATGGCAACGCGCCTTTGTGGATATCGAGAGTCTCCACTTCGGGCGGCGCCACGCTTTGCAAATAAAAGAGAGAGAAACCGACAGGGGGGGAGACAAAAGCCATGTTCAGGTTGATGGCCATCATCACGCTGAACCATACGAGATCAATGCCCAGAGCCGTGGCCGCGGGCACAAACAACGGCATGACAATAAAGCTGATCTCCAGAAATTCCAGGTTGATGCCCAGCAAGAAAACGGCAATATTGGCCACGATAACAAAGCCCCAATAGCCGCCCGGCAAAGACACCAGCAAATCGGTCACCCAGCGCTGGCCGCCCAGGCCATCGAAGACCAGACCAAAGAAGGTGGAGGAAAACAGAATCATCAACACCAAAGCCGTGATGTTGGCGGTGGAGCGTCCGGCCTTTTTGATGATGTCCCAATTGAGCTGGCGATTGAGGAAAGCCAGCAAGGTGGCGCCGGCCGCGCCCACAGCGCCGGCTTCGGTTGGGGTGGCGATGCCAGTGAAAATGCTGCCCAACACAGCAAAGATCAGCAGCAACGGAGGAACCACCACCAACATGGTCTTGCGGATCAATGGCCAACCTGAAAGTGTGCGCGCTTCTGGCGGAAGCGCAGGGGCCTTTTCCGGCTGAAAGAATGCGACGACCAAAACATACAAAATATATAGACCAGACAGCATCAGGCCCGGAATCAAAGCTCCGAGGAAGAGGTCGCCGATGGAGACGCCCACGGTCGAGCTAAGCACCACCAACACCAAGCTGGGCGGCAAAAGCTGAGCCAAAGTTCCAGAAGAAACAATAGCGCCGGTGGCCAGCTTATGATCGTAACCATAACGCACCATAATGGGCAGAGAAAGGATGCCCATAACAATGACCGTGGCCGCCACCACGCCCGTGGCCGCAGCCAGCAATGTGCCCACGATGATTACGGCCACGGCCAACCCTCCGCGCAGCGGCCCCAACAAAATGCCAATGGTGGTGAGCAGTTGTTCGGCCAGGCCTGATTTCTCGAACATGGCGCCCATGAACACAAAGAAAGGAATGGCCAGCAAGGTGAAATCCGACATGGCCCCAAACCAGCGGTTGGATAACAGCTTGAGCAAATTGGGATTAAACGTCCCGACAGCCAACCCGATAAGACCAAAAACTATGGCGGTGCCTGCAAAAGAAAACGCAACAGGATAGCCGCTCAAAATCAAGAACAAAAACAGGACAAACATGACAATGGCGATCCATTCAAGTCCCATAAGATCGTCTCCTTGATTATGATGATTCCTTGAAATGATTTACAACGCGTGGTTCATTGCCGGTTTTATTCAATGCGAAGCGGCGCTTCGACTTCGCGCAGTCGATGCGGCTTGAATTCGTTGATGTCGCGCAAAATTGCGATTTGGCGAATCACCTCAACAATAGCCTGTAACAACAGGGTGACGAACGCCAAAATGATCATGCTTTTAATGGGCGCGCGAGGAAGACCGCTGGGATCGGGCGACATTTCCCACACCCCCCACGAACCATCCGGACGACGGCCCCAGGAGGTCATTACAGGCCCCCATGTGACCCAAATGCCCATAATGCAGAAGGGGATAAGGGCTATGAGATGGCCCACCAGATTGATCCAGGCCTTGGTGCGCTCGTTCTGCTGACCATACCAGAAGTCGACCCGCACATTGATATCGTGCTTGAGGATGTAAGCGAAGCCGAAAAGAAAAATGAGCGTGTAAAGATACCATTGCAATTCGATGAAAAAATTCGAGGTGAGCCGCACGCCCACAAAACGCCCCACATACCGCAACACCACATTTAAGAACCCCACCGCCACCGTGGTGATGGTGAGATACATGGATAGTTTACCCAAGAATTCAGACAGCCCGTCGATTGTGTTGACATAGACATGGATGATTCGCTTCATGTAAGCCTCCGTTGCGTAGTTCGTACTGCGTGTTGCGCAAAGCGTCGGGAGGGCAAACCCGCCGTCCAATAACAACGCTCTCGCCGCGCGTGCAATACGAGAGAGCATCGAAAAAGAAAGCCCGTCGCTTTGTCTGAGCAAGGGCGATTAGCTGGATTCAACGCGGATGAGCAAAATGGGCACAGGGGCGTGGCGGGTGACTTTCTCGGCGACACTGCCCAAAATGCGCCGCTGCAAACCCGTCAGACCGTGCGTAGTCATGATGATGGTGTCTGCATTTTCACTTTTGGCGGTTTCGATGATCGCCTTGTCAACGGCTCTGTCTTTCACCAACAACGCCGTTACGTCGTAACCTTGCTCGCGTAGCTCCTCTTCTTGCTTCTTGAGATAGTTGGCGGCGTCGCGGGTGTCGTGTTGATGCGCACTCTCTTCGCCTTCAGGAAGCTCGGCCCGCATTTCGGCCTCCCATTCCCATTGTCCGGGCGGGATCACATGCACCAGGGTGATCTTCGCGTTGCACTTCTCCGCGATTTCCAACGCGTAGGGCAGCGCCTTCTCGGCAAAGGGCGAACCGTCAAGAGGCACCAGTAGATGATTAAACATAACTGTTTCTCCGGAAACGAGCGAAACACAAAAATAGCTAAACTCTGGACACTGGCGTTTTTGATTTTGACACGAATGAACATGAGGTCGCGAACAAAGAGAGAATATTCGCTAATTTCGTGTCAAAAGACGTAATCGAACTATCGAGCCGTCCAGCCAAGATCGATGGTGAGGGCCGAACCGGTGATTGCGCCGGCCGCATCGCTGCATAGATAGAGCGTCATGGCCGCGACCTCTTCCGGCTCGATGAGGCGTTTGACCGCGGCCGGCTCCAACATCACCTTTTCGATGACTTCGTCCTCGGAGATGCCGCGAGTGCGAGCCTGATCCGCGATTTGGTTTTCGACCAACGGGGTGCGCACATAGGCCGGACAGATCGCATTCACTGTGATTCCATAAGGGCCGCCCTCCAAAGCCGTGGTGCGCGTGAGGCCGATCAGCCCGTGTTTGGCCGAAATGTAACCGCTCTTGAAAGGGGAGGCCACCAAACCATGCGCGGAGGAAATATGAACGATGCGCCCCCAGCCCTGCGCCTTCATCGATGGCCAGACATATTTGGTCAACAAGAAAGGCGCGGTGAGCATCACCGCGAGCATACGATTCCAGACATCCTCGGGAAAATCCTCCACCGGATCAATATGCTGAAACCCGGCCACATTGATCAAAATATCCACCTTGCCAAATCGTTCGAGCGCAACATCAACCAGGTTCTTGCATGCAGCTTGCTTCGCTAAATCCGCTGCTACAAACGCGCCTCCCGCCTGCTCCGCTACAATTCGGCCATCGAGTTCATTCATATCTGCAACAACGACCACAGCTCCCGCCTCGGCCAGCGCCAGAGCAATGGCGCGCCCGATCCCGCTGGCCCCCCCTGTCACGATGGCCACTCGTTCATTCAGTGAAGATGTGAACATGAGGTTCGCACCTGTGGCGTGTGTGGAATATGGCGGACGAAATCGAATACGCGACTCACGTCGGTTTCATTATAGGCCATGCTCGCCATGAAAACCAATTTGCAGGAACCGCCGCGAGGATGGTTTCATGAACAATGATTATCGCCAGTTAATGAACACAAATGAAAGATAACGCTGAATGGAAAAAAACATTGCCCCGGACTTGCGTTGTCACAACGGAGCGAGAAAGCCGGTCGATTGGCAGCCAACCAGCCAAAGTTGAGTTTTGCGGACGCGATGATTAGAATAACAGCGGAGGTGACGCGCGAATGCCCATTATTCTCTACAACCCCCAATCTTCGGCCAACAAGAAGCCCGTGTTGCCTTGCTCGCTGTTGGCGGTGGGCGCGGTGTTGGAAGGCGCGCATGAATATGAAATCGTGGACGGGAATCTAGAGGAGGACGCTCTGGCCGCACTGGACGAGCGGATAAGCCAGTATGCCGGGGACGAGCCTATCGTGCTGGGGTTCACGGTGATGCCGGGGCCGCAGTTGCAGCAGTCGGTTCCGTTGGCGCGTGAGCTGAAGCGCCGCCACCCGCACATCATCATGGTTTGGGGCGGATATTTTCCCACCCAGCATTGGGATGTGGTTCTGCGCGCGAACTACGTCGATTTCGTCGTGCGCGGCCACGGCGAATACACATTCCGCGCGCTCATGGACGAGGTGTTTGGAAGAAAGCCCAGGTCCGAAGTCCGAAGTCGAAAATCCAAAGTCCGTGGTCAGGACCCATTCGTCGAACCGGTCGCCAACCGACTACCCAACACCCAGCCCAATACCCAATACCCAATATCCACCATCCCCGGCCTGGCCCATCGCGACGCCGCGGGCCGCCCCGTCTCCAACGGCTTGCCGGCCATTCCTCATCCGCGCGAGTTGCCGACGTTCAATTTCGAGCGCGTTCCGGTGGCGCGGTATGTGCGCAAGACGTTTTTGGGCGACCGCACGCTGGGTTATCATTCCTCGTATGGCTGTCCCTTTTTCTGCAATTTTTGCGCGGTGGTGAACATGGTGGAGGGGCGCTGGTTTCCGCAGACGGCCGAACAGGTGGCCGATGTGGTGCGGTTGTATGCGCGACGCTGGCGCGTGAACGCGGTGGAGTTCTACGACAACAACTTTTTCGTCAGCGAGGCGCGGGTGGCCGAATTCGCGGAGCGCATCATGGACCTGGACGTGGCCTGGTGGGGCGAGGCGCGCATCGACACCATGCTCAAGTTCGAGGAGCGCACCTGGCGTTTGATGCGCGACAGCGGCCTGAGAATGGTCTTTTTGGGCGCGGAGTCAGGCTCGGATGAAACGTTGCGCCGCATGAACAAGGGCGGCAAAGCGTCCACCGAGAAAACGCTGACCATCGCCCGCAAAATGGCCGACTACGGCATCGTGCCGGAAATGTCGTTCGTGCTCGGCAATCCGCCCGACCCCGAGCGCGATGTCGAGGAGACCATGGCTTTCATCCGCAAGGTGAAGGAGGTGAACCCGGCCACCGAGATCATCATGTACCTGTACACCCCGGTTCCCCTGGCCGGTGAGTTGTATGAAAAGGCCAGGGCCGAAGGGTTCGCATTCCCCGAAACGCTGGAGGAGTGGATCAGCCCGGAATGGTTGGATTTCACGCAGCGCCGCAGCGCGACCATGCCTTGGGTCAAGCAGCCGCTTCAAGCGCGATTGCACGATTTCGAACGGGTGCTGAACGCCTATTATCCCACGTCCACCGATGCGCGGCTTTCGGGGCGATGGCGCCGCGTGCTACGCGCGGTCTCTGCCTGGCGCTATCATTTGCAATATTATCGTTTCCCCGTCGAATTGCGCCTAATGCACCGACTCATCGATTACCAACGACCTGAGACGAGTGGATTTTGAAAGGTCGAGGATTTGGCTCCGCGTTCTCCTTTGTTGATAGACGATAGACGATGGACGATAGGACGATGGGGGCTCAGGCTCAGCTATGGTCTCATCGTCTCTCGTCCATCGTCTTATCGTCCGATCGTCGTTTTCATCGCCCGTGTCGTCTGTTCTATGCTGCTCTATGCTCCCAACTATGTCGAAATTCCTGGTAATCGGTTTGGATGGCGCGACGTGGGATGTGTTGCGGCCCTGGGCGGACGAGGGCGCGCTGCCCGCGTTGGCGCGGGTGATGGAGGAGGGGATTTGGGGACCGCTGGAATCGTCCATGCCGCCCATCACGGCCGCGGCCTGGGCCAGTTTCATGACCGGCAAGTGGCCGAGCGGGCATGGCGTGTTCGATTTCTTTCGCGGTCGCGCGGGGCGCTGGCGGTTGGTGAATGGAACGGATGTGGACGGCGCGACGCTATGGCGAACGCTTTCGGACGGGGGCCGCTCGGTGGGGGTGCTGAATGTTCCGCTGACCTATCCGCCAGAGAAGGTGAACGGGTTCATCGTGGCGGGGTTGCTGAGTCCCGACCGGGGTGAGACCACGCACCCGGCCGGTTTTCTGGCCCCATACCGGAAGGCGCTCGGGCCGTATCGCCTGACTCCGAGCGCGCTTTACCGGCCCGGCCAGGAAGATGCATTCGTCGCGGATTTGCAGGCGGTGATGGAGCAGCAGATTCGCTACGCGTTGCGGCTGGCGCAGGAGCGGCCCACCGATTTTTTCATGGTGCATTTTCTGGCCACGGATATCGCGCAACATGCCTTGTGGCGCTATATGGACGCATCGCACCCGTGGCATGAACCGCGGCTGGCCGAGCGCTACCGCGATGTGGTGAAGGGGTTGTTCATGCGCGCGGATGAGGCGTTGGGCCGGCTGCGGGAGATTTTGGGCGAGGAGCGGGTGGCGTTGGTGATGAGCGACCACGGTTTCGGGCCGGTGCGCTGGACGGTGAATATCAATATGTGGTTTTTGGAGCAGGGGTTGATGAAGCTGAAAGGGGGTGCAAGGAGCCGCGGGCGGGGTTGGCTGGCGCGGGGCCGGGTGCGGGATGGGTTGGCCAGACGGGTGGCGCGAATCTGGGGGAGGGAGACGCTGCTTGGGTTCGAGGATGTGGATTGGTCGCGCACGGTGGCATATTCTATGGGGCATTTGGGCCAGGTGTATGTGAATGTGCGGGGCCGCGAGCCGGAGGGGACGGTCTCGAGGCAGGATTACGAGCGGGTGCGCGAGGAGGTGATCGAGGCGCTGCACGCGCTGCGAGACCCGGAGACAGGCGAGAAGCTGGTGTTGGAGGTGTTGCGGGCCGAGGACGCGGGCGATGGGCCGTATCGGTGGCAAGGGCCGGATGTGTTCGTCACGTTCAAAGAGGCGAGCGCGTATCCCATGTTCGCGAGCGATGGCCGCGTGGTTTCGGAGCGGCGGCACGGCAATTCGGGCGATCATCGCCGCGAGGGCATGTTCGCCATGGCCGGGCCGGGGGTGCGACGAGTGGGCCGAATGGAAGGCGCGCGCATTGTGGACCTGGCCCCCACCATCGCCGCGATGATGGGCGTGCGCTTTCCGGTGCAAGGAGATGGTGATGTTTTGCAGGTGGGGTTGTCCTCGGGAGGCTGGAGCTCGGGTGAAGAGAAGGGTGGAGCATCCGAGAATCAGGCTGGAGCGGAGAGGATGGCGGTTCTCTCAAGGGAGGAAGAGGAGGCGGTGGCGAGAAGGCTGCGCGGGTTGGGGTATCTGGGATGAGGGGGGCGATATGGCGCAAGGCCCGGCGGCGGGGTCGGGTCGCGCTGGCGAGTTCGCTGAACAGCCTGGCGCGGCCGCTTTTTGGGATGGCGGTGTCGGTGTTGGTGGTGCGGCTGGCGTCGGTGGATTTGTGGGGCGCTTTCGTGGATGCGCTCATTGTGGTGCAGTTGGCCGCGGCCGTGATGGCCTGGGGGAATCAGGAATTTTTGTTGCGGGAGTTCAGCCGTCGGCCGGCCGAGGCGGCCGCGTTGTGGTGGCGGAGTCTGGCGACGCGCGGGCTGCTCCTGGCGGCGTATGGGATGGTTCTGGTGGCGTTGGGCTGGCGGGGGCCGCGGTTCTGGTTGGGGTTGGGTTGGGGCGCGGGGCTGTTGGCGTATCGTTCGTTCGATGTGTGGGTGGTGTATCGGCGGGCGTTTGCGTGGGCGTTTGGCGTGGAGGCGTTCGCGACCGCGGGCATGGTGGCGATGGTGTTGTGGCTGGGCTCCGCGCTGACGGTGGAGGCGCTAATGGCGCTGTTCGCGCTCGCGGCCGCGCTGAAATCCGCGGCCATGTTCTGGCGCTTCCGCCATGCGTTGGCTCTCCGGTTTCCTCGCGACATCGCCCTTTCGTCCCATCGCCTCAGACGCCGGCGAACATGGATCGACCCCGGCTATTTTGCGGCTGCGTTCCCGTTCTTTTTGCTCAGTTTCAGCGGCATGTTGCAATCGCGCATCGATTTGTATAGTGTGAGTTTCTGGCTGGGGCCTGAGGAGGTGGGTCGGTATCAGGTGTATATCAATTTACTGCTCTATGCTCAGGCCGTGGCCGCGTTCGTGCTAACGCCGTTCGTGAAAGGGTTGTATCGTCTTGATGATGCGGCCATCAGACGCGGCGTGTCGCGACGATTGCTTGCGCTGGGCGCGCTGTTGATGGGACCTTTTTTGCTCGCGCTCTATGTCGCGCTGGCCTATCTTTATCGCATTGAACTCCCCGATATTTTTTACACTTTAGCAATATTGTACGTTTTACCAATTTACTACTATTTGCCCAAAATATACGGTCTTTACAGGCAAAATTTACAGCATATCGTGTTGTTTGTAAATATTACTGGTTTTTTGATGAATTTGTTATTAAATGCGTTTTTGTTGCCTCGAGTGGGGCTGGTCGGCGCGATCTTGTCCACGTCCACGACGCTGGTGCGTTGGGCCGCGTTTGGGTTTTACTGGCGCGTGGTGGATCGATGGAAAGGCCCAGGCAAACTGAAGTCATCTTGAACGATGGAAAACAAAACAAGAGAGGATAATAGTTGTATCGCTTTTTCCTTGCAGTGCGCGCGGGTTTATGGCATATTGCGTGACACGCTCGCTCTGATTCATCTCTTAGCACCCGAAATGTGACGCCATGCTCTGTCCCGACTGTCGCGAACCGCTCGATGCATCCCGATTTATTTGTACAAGCGGGCATGCTTTCGGGATGAAAGATGGCGTATTGCGTCTCGTGGCCGCGGATTTTGCGCCGCGGCTGGACGCGTTTACGCGACAGTGGACCGCGATTCGTAAGGCCGAGGGCCGCCTGCTCGACCCCAACATTCTTCCCCTCTTACCCGACGCGGCGACCGTGCGCGATGATTTTCAATGGCGTTTGCGACGCTATGATCTGGAGGTGCTCGGAGAACTGCTGGCGGGCCGGTCAGGATTGCGGGCGCTCGATGTGGGCGCTTGGAACGGGTGGTTGAGTTATCGCCTCACTCAATGGGGACATCAGGTGACGGCCATCGATTATTTTGCGGACGAAATCGACGGTCTGGCCGCGCTCAAGTTCTATCCCCGCCAATGGCGCGCGATTCAGATGGATTTGCTCGACTTGTCCCTGTTGGATGAATCGTTTGACGTCGTGATCCTCAATCGTTGCCTGCAATTCCAGCCCGATCCGGTCGCTTTTTGGAACGCCGCGCGCGAGCGAGTCGCGGCCGGGGGAATGCTGTTGGCGTTGGGGTTGGAGTTCTTTCGCGATGCGAGCCAAAAAGCGGCGCAAGTGGCCGCGCTGAAACGTCATTATGAACAGAAGCATAGATTCGATTTGTTCCTACGCCCCACCAAAGGTTATCTCGATTGGACGGATAAAACGCGCCTCGAGGCCGCAGGCATGAAGATTCGCTCTTATCCCCAATTGCGCCTGGCCAACCTGCGCGCTCGCGTCCGGCCCAGGCGGCCATTCCATGCTTATGGCGTGGTTGAGGCTGGTTGATTGGGTGCTGGATACTTGGATACTGGATATTAGATACTGGATATTGGATACTGGGTATTGGGTATTGGCGCTTGATTCCATTTATGAGTTAAGCGCACCCAATATCTCAATATCCAATACCTAATACCAACTATCATTGATAAAGTGCGCGGAATTCGTCCAATGACTTGACCGAGAGCAACGCCTCGCGCAAGATGCGCAGCACCTGAATGTCCTCGATCTGACGAATCTCTTTCATCAACTTCAGACCTTCGGCGTTGAAACGCAGGTTCAAACCCAAGGCGATGGCGTCCAATAAGCCCTCGCGCAGTCCTTCCTCGCGGCCCTTTTCCAGACCTTCTTCCAGACCTTCTTCCCGGCCTTCCTCGCGACCTTTTTTCAGGCCCTCTTTCAGGCCCTCCTTCCAACCTTCCTGTTTGATAAGTTCGTATCCGGCGGATTCGATCATAATATCCCTTCAATGGCCTCGCTGCAATGACGAAAGAGTTCTTTGAGCGCGATGTCGTATTTCATGGATGCGGCGAATGCGATGTGAGGCGCTTTCGGACATTGCAATTGTAGCAAAAACACCCGCTTCTGTCTATCCAGAATCCTCCCACACTTCTTGTCGCAACTATACTCCGTTTCGGACGTCTTCGCTTACAGAAGACGCCTCATGCTCTTGCTTCGAAAATCAATGTCCAATGTCCGATGTCGGTCGCACAGGCCTTGATGAGCGCTCAGACCAACATAGACCATAGGACCAACATAGACCAAAAGGCCCATGGTCTACCTTGGTCTACTTTGGTCTACGTTGGTCGGCGCAAGCCATTTTCATCCGTATCGGAGCGGGCTGGCCCGCGGTCGGACAGCCTTATTTTCCTGATTCAATCTTACCACATTTGGAGATGGCCATGTCCTCTTCCGATCATGTTTCCCGACCTGTGCAAGATAGCCTGCTCCGGCGCATCTCGCGGCCCCTTTTCGGGCCGGAGGCCACGAACGGCGAACTGGCGCTGGGTTGGGGAGCCGCGCTCATCGGCGCCGCGCTGCAACTGATCTGGGCGTTGACGCGAGGCGATTGGACCTGGTGGCAAACACTCATCGCCGCGTTGTTCGCGCTCGACATCTGCGGTGGCGTCGTGGTCAATGCCACGCGCTCGGCCGCGCGTTACTGGCATCGCCCGGGGCGCACATGGGCCGACCATAACCGCTTTCTGGTCGTTCACGTCTATCCCTTCATCGTCGCCTGGCTTTGGCCCGACTACGCCTGGTCTCAGGCCCTCGCGCTTTATCTGAGCATGTTGATCATGGCCAATACGGTCCTGGCCGCGCCCGTTCATCTCAGGCGACCGCTGGCCTTTGGGCTGGCTGCGTTGGGCATAACGGCTTCGATGTCTCTGCTGCGGATGCCCGCGGGGCTGGTCTGGCTACCGCCGCTATATTACATCAAGCTGGTCATGGCTTACGCCGGTGATGATGGCGCCGCGTAGACGCAAATGAATTTGCAGGCAACTGGTCTACTTTCGTCCATCTTGGTCAACATCGGCAAAAAGATGTTTTTCAAGTTTCAAGTGAGTCATCACGATGAAGCGTTTCTGGTTTCTATTTTTATTGGTGTGGGGACTGAACGCGATCGCGCCCCATCGCACCCTTCCCTCGCTCCCCACGCCACAGGCCAAATCCCTCGTCCGGCTTCCCTTGCTCCTGAAAAATGGCTCTCAGCCCCAAAACCTGCTTCTCAATCCCGGATTCGAGGCGGGTTTCGAGCATTGGACGGCCGCTCGCCACCCGCCCGGTTCCGGAGCCGAAGCCGCCATCGTGAGCGACGGTTGTCGGCAAGGCATGTGTTTGCAGATGCAACACCACGACTCCACCTGGCAGGGGACGAGTCAACCGGTGGGGAAATTGGTTCCGGGCGGGATCTATCAACTTCAGGCATGGTTCAAGACCTCACCACTGCATTACGGCTACATCAACCTGCATGATCCCGACTGGAAGAACGCCGAATGCGAGGTGAGCAAGCGCTCTTTCACGGTTTTGTTGCAAGGGGATGGCGAATGGCGTTTCATGCAAAGACGCATTCGCATCCCCGAAAGCGACGATTGCGGCGAATCCACCGCGGATCACGCGTGGCGCGTCTATCTCTACGGCCATTATCCCGTAACCGACAACAGCCCTATTCTCTACGACGACATCGCCCTGCTGCAACTGACCGATTTCTCGCCCCCGACCATCGCCGCCGAACTCGAGGAGCAGGACGGCTGGCAAGCGCAATGTCAACGCTTCGCCGATGGCATGCCCCTCGCGCCTTGCCCCGATGATTTCGTAAGCGCGGACGAGACCTCCAACCTGAGTGGAGATTTCGCGTTGGTTCTGCGCGGCGCACGCGAGCTTCAGACCGCTTACGCGCTGGCCATTCCCGTCAAACCCAACGCCACGTATCGCATCGAATTCTCGCTCAAAATCGCGGATCGAGCGGTCTACAATTACCTCAACCTGGACTATCCCACGGCCTGGACCCAGCAGCGGCCCGATGTGCACGACATCGTAGAGGGAACCAAGGGCATCTGGAGCGGAAAATACGGCTTCCAGATGGACGGCGTCAACCTGTTGCCGGACATCGCCAAAGACGCGGAATATCGTTCGCCTTCGGACGTGGACTGGTTTCACGAAAAGCATTATTTCCAGACCGGCCCGGATCAGGCCGAGGCCATCTTACGAATCTGGCAACAGGGCTTCGATGGCAGGCTTTATCTCGACGGTCTCATCGTGGAGGAAGTGGACAGCTTCATCGATGATAGTTATTTCCACGTCCCCGTCGGCGTCTCTTTCAAGGGAATGCGTATCGAGTCGGTGGGCAAGGAGCCGCCGGAAGTGCGCACCAACGCCGCGCGCTTCGCCTTCACGGATGACGCCATCAAAATCACGCACGAACAGGGCTACGCGAGCAAGATTATCTTCCCGGCCGGCTTTTTGCACGGGTTGGAGATAACGGAGGAGATGGGCAACGTGGTGCTGGAAAACCCGAATATCCTGCTCAGCATCGCCGCGGACAGCGTTTTGCTGGCGAAGATCAAGGCCCAGTCCGATGAGGATGGGGTCGGCGTGGAGGTGCGCGGCCCGCGCCCGAACTATCATGACTTCGAGGCGGGCGTGATTTTCGTCACCGACTATGAATCGGGCCTGCTTTTCGCGCCTCTACGCCCCAGGCAACAAGTCGCGTCCATGCCTTATGAATACGACTCCGCCCACGTCGAGTTCGCCTATCCCGAGGCGCTGTTCGAGGCCGCGGGCAAGAAAAACTGGCGGGTTCTGGCCGGGTTCGAGGAATCGACCTGGCGGGTGAGCTACCAGTTCCACGGTGGCGAGGGCTTCATCGCGCAACCCTTCCCGCCCAAAGCCTTCGACCGCGACGCGTTTTGCCGCCAACGCATGGCATCGGTCAGCGCGAACATGATCCAGAATCCCTCCGCGGATTTCACCTACAGCTTGCAGAAGCTACGCGAGCGGGTCAACGTCGCGCTGTTGTGGATGAACAAATACGCTCGGTCGCCAAACGACCTCGATCCGCCCCAATTCTATTGCAAGAACGACGCGGGTTTGTTCGTCCACTGCGATGACCCTGCGGCCACCCGCCAGTATCCTGTGGGCTATCAGTTCGACGTGACCGGCCCTTATGTGGTGGGCGAGCCGGAGGCCATGCAGCGCTTCGTGCAGGCGGCCCACGACCTGGACATGAAAGTGGTCATTTACATGAGTCCCAACTATTATTACACCTCGGATGTGGACGCGTTTCTGGCCAATCTGCACGCTTTGCTGGAAGCATATGATTTGGACGGCGTTTATTTTGATGGGGTCTACGGCGGCGACGCGCTGCGCTCGCTTGAGTTGGTGCGAAAAACGCGCGATCTCTTGGGCGACCGATTCTACGCCCAACACATCTCCTGGGAACGCAGCCTGATTCGTCGCTCCAACCGCTACCGAGCGCCTTTCCTGGATGATATGGCCGACCTGATCTGGAACGGCGAGGGTGTGAAACGGGCGGACGACGACGCATGGCGATTGAATTATTGTGGTCGCAACGTGAACAACACGCCCAGTTGGCTGCTGGCCGAGTTGCGTCCTGTGGACTACAGCCTGAGTCCCGACACCAGCGCCGCGCTCTCGCTCTCGCCTCAAGAGCAGATCGATAAGAGCCTGGCTTGCGAGGGCGGCTTTATCACCAATCCCTATGGAACCACCTCCCGCATTTATGACAAGCATTTTCAACGCGGGATTTCCTTTTCCACCGATGCATTCTGGACCCCATACAACGCCATGTGCCTGGGGCAAACTTGCGGCAACGGCGTGTGCGATGTGGGCGAGACCTATGAAACCTGTCTGGCGGACTGCGCGCCGCCGGCCGCGGACGCGACGCTAACCCGCAAAGGCGACATCTTCGCGTGCGAGGCCGAGAGTTCGGTTGCGCAATGGCTGGTGGATGGCGAGCCTTTCTACGCGCTCCACTTCACATTCGACCAACCTTACGCCCGCGACGACAGCGCCCATGGCATGAATCCCGGCCAGGCCGTGGGCGCCGACATCCGCGCCCCTTCACCGGCCCAGGTGGACGGTCGTCGGGTTTTTGCATTCGACGCCGCGTCCCGGCTGGTGGGGAATACGTCGCAAGCGCTAGAGCTAACGGGCGACGAATTCTCACTCTTCGCGGCGCTCAAGATCACGCAGACGGCGAGCGCGGAACAGACGATTTTTGCCCTCGACGCGGGGGGCCGCATCCGCTTTGGTCTGGACGAGGGCAAACTCTTTTTCGAGGGCGAGCCGGTGCGCACGCCCGCGACCGCGACCATCGTCGGCCAGGGCTGTTTGAGCGGTCAATGCCTGTTCATGCAGCACAACGACGCCACCTGGCAAGGCGTGCGCCAGCAGGTGGGCCAACTGCTCCCCGGACAGGTCTACACCCTCACGGTCTCTTTCAAAACGACCGCGAGCCACAACGGATACATCAATCTCTACGACCGCTCGTGGGGTCGAAGCTGCGGCGGTTCGGGCAAATCCTTCACCGCGCGCGCGTCTGGCTCCGGCCAATGGCAAGAGCTGAGCGTGCAGGTGACCATCCCTATGCTCGATGACTGCGGCGACAGCACCGCGGACGATGACTGGTGGGTCTATCTTTACGGCCATGATCCCGTGGGCGACAATAGCCCGGTTTACTATGATGACGCGATCTTACTCCACGATGCCGGCAATCTGCTCGACAATCCCTCATTCGAGGAGGGCATGGAGCCCTGGCTTCCGGCCAGCTACGCGCCTCCGCTCCGC
>JAADII010000086.1 GCA_013151415.1 Chloroflexota bacterium | reverse complement strand
GAGCGAGCAATGGTCGCGGGCCCTCCGCGTTGGTTTGCCAACCCTTGCGGCTCAGCCACAAGCCCAGGCCCGCGAACAAGAGCATGGCCAGAACCACGCCGCCGGCGCTGTTGCGCAACAGGCCGAACATTGCTCCCAGCCAAAGCAAATAGCCCACGCCCAGCAGGCCCAGCGCTTTGGCGAATGCGTAGCCGCGGTCGGGCAAAAACCGGAACAACCGCCAGGCCAACGGCAAGCCCAGCAAGCCGAAAATTTCGATGACGAGCCAGAAACGAATGAACTCAAGCATGGAGTTTGGAGGGCGATGAAATGTTCAGGAGGGGATCACAGAAGGGCGCAAAGGATAAAGCGTGAACAGGCATCATGGGCGGCGGCCCGCCGATATGGATGAAAATCGCTTGCGCCGACCAACGTAGACCAAAGTAGACCGAGATAGACGATGAGCCTGTTGGTCTATGTTTGTCCTATGGTCTATGTTGGTCTGGCCGCTCATCACGATATGACTTGTCCGACCGACCTCTGAGTTGGGACTTCGGACGCTATTTTCAAAGCCGTTTTGCGTGGCGACGAAGCTTCCCGATTCAAGTGACGTTCCTCGAGCTTGAAGCCTATCTCTCGATCTTATAAATCGTCACGCCGGGATTCTGGAAGACGATGGTCGCTTCGCCCGATTGCACAAGCTGATCGAACTTGGCCAGTTGTTGGGGTGAGAAGAGCGTGCGCTCCAACTGGCCCACGTAAATATAATCGACGTTCAATTCATGGATAAGCTGACGCAGGCGGTTGATGTCGGTGGTCTCCCAGAACTCGCGACCGGCCTGTTCGCGCGGGCCGGTTTGATAGCCGAATCGCTGTTCGCCCTGATGCTGGCCCAGGAATGTGGGCAAGCCGGTCATGGAGGAAACGCGCAGGCCGCCGGCGCGGTAGTAATCATAACCCACATTCTGGCCGTTCACCGGATACCAGGACGCGGGCGCTTCGGCGAGCACGGGCGTTCCGGTTACGTTCTCCTGCAACCAGCGAATGGCCTCATAGTCATATTTCAGTTCGATGGCATTGGAGCCGTCGGGCCAGAAATACTTGCCCACGGTCATATAGGCCATGCCGTCCAGCGTGTTGCGCGGGGGCCGTTCGCCGGGGAAGCGATCGTTCACGCGGCTGGCCGTGCCAAAGAATGGGAACACAAGGCCCAGAATGATCAAAAAGGCGAAGATCGCGTGCCATGTCCAGCGCCAACCGCGCGTCCAATGGCGGATACGGTCGAACAACGCGGGCAAGGCCGAGGCCGAGGCCACGCCCAACAGCACCCAGGCCTGAATATAGAACTTGAACAGGGTGTTCATGCGATAATAATCGCCGTGCTCGCGAGTGAACAACCCCTCGCCGCAGCCGCAGAGGAAATCCTTGAGATAGAAAATCTCCACGCCCAGCAACACCAGCAATCCCGTGAAAAAAAGCAAGGCCCGAAATTGCGATTCGGCCGTAGTGGTGCGCCGGAACAGGAACAGGGCCGTGAAGACCACCAGCGGGAAGAGCAGACCGATGACCGGATAACCCAACCACGCGGCCAACAGCCCGGCCAGCAACGCCAGGCCCATCACGGCCTGTCCGAAAGAGAGACGCCAATCCGGGCGGGCCAGGGCGCGCATATGATCGAGATAACGCGCGGGGCGGTCGAAGTGGTTCATCAGGCCGGAAACCCAGCGCAGCGCGGCCACGTCGCCGGGCGCGTAGCGCAATTCCATGATCACGTAGCTGAGGGCCATGAACATGAAAAAGCCCCATATTCTGAGCCACACGCCCAAATCGGTTTTTATGTATGTGAGACCCACGCCCGTGTTGAAAACCGTAGTGTAGTTGGCGTAAAAAGGTCGATAGAGCAGATAGGATAGCGCGGCCAGGCCCACCACGAACAACGCGCTGGGAACGATGCGCAACTTGCCGTAACCCTTCCATTCTCGCAAGCCCCAGGCCAACACGCCCACCCCCAGATAGGTGGGCAAATCCCAGGTGTTGATGGCGCCGATCGCGCCCAAAGTGAGCGGCAACGACAACCCGAACAACGCGCCGGACAAGCGCCCCTCTGCATCCCAGCGTTGGCCATATCCGGCCACCAGATTGAAGGCCAGGGCCAGGAAGAGCACGGTGAAGGGGATGCCCATCATGTGCGGGTGCAAGTCCGCAAACAGGAATGACCAGAAGGGAAATTCGTTGATGGTGAAGGGGATCACGCGCGAGGGATCCCAGAAATTGTATGAGGGCAAGTCCATCTCGCCGGCCATGATTTTGCCGAACCCGGCCGCGGTGCGCACCGCGCTTTGCACCAAGGGAATGTTGGAAGTGAAGGCGCTGCCGCTGCGCTCTGCGATCTGACGCAGCACGATGAGCCCGCCATCGAGATTGCCCATGAGGGCCACGAAGAACGCGCCGGCCAGGCCCGCTCCAATGCCCCACTGCCACCAGTTGGCCGGAACCCCGCGATGCACGCGCGCATGAGAGCCGATGCGACGCTTGAAGCGCTCCAGGGGCATGAGGCTGTAGACGAGACTAAACACGCCCGAGACCGTCAGAGCGAACAGGGTGGGGATGGCCAGATTGAAGGCGATGCTGGGCCGAATGCCCGTAAGTTTGACCAGCGTCCCCAACACCTGATAGCCGTAGTAATAGTAATTCATGGTCCCGCCCGCGAAATAGGGATCGTAGGGCGGGAAGTAGGGCGTGCGCAAGACCGCGTTGAAGAACGCGAATTCCATGAACTTCTCACCGCCCTGCCACGGCTGCCAGAGGTCAGGATTGAGCAGGCGGATGAAGACGAAGAAAAGGAAGGCCAGGGTGAAGAGGGCTTCGCTGAAATAGATGAAAGGCCGATATGCGTTCCAGAACACGCGCATCTCGTCCCGCTTGCGCCGCCACACCGCGTAGGACAATCCGCCCACGACCGCCAACGCGAACAATATCGGAATCCAACTGTTGATGACGATGCGCAGGGAGGGCAAGATCCAGCTAAACCAGGCCAGCAGGATCAGGCCCAAAGCCCGGTTGAAGCCGTAGCCGCGGTCTCGCAAATTGGCGAAGACCGCGAAACTGATGGGCCAGGTGAGTAGATGAACGCCGAGCAAAGCCAGCCACCAGAAGAGCAAGGACGCGAAGGAGCTATTGCGCAATGGATTCCAGGCCACGCGTCCCACGTCGGGCAACTGGTTCACGGGTTGATCCAGCAGCAGATCGGGGCCGGATTCCTTTTCGGTCGCGACGGGTTGCGCGCCCCGATCTTGCGGCCGTTGGCCGGTGTAGCCGGGGATGGCCTGCTCCCACAACCGATCGAGCAGCGCGTTCCATTCCTCGTCGCTCAGATCGCGCACTTTTTTGTAGATGAGCACCCGCGGGTGATCGTAAACCCAGAAGCTCTCGTCCGCGCTCTGGTCGGGTATCTCGACGCCAAAGAGCTGCGGGTAGGTGGTGAACTCCGCGGCCAGTTCATAGCCCAGCTTGCCCTCGAAGAGCAACTCGTAGAACTTGATGCTCATGGGATAGCGTTCGGGCAGGCGCGGCAACGCGCCGTACAGGCGCTTGGTGGCCAGCACGTAATAATCGCCCTCCCGCATGTTCTGCTTGATGATCTCGAACTTGCCCTCGGTGTCCTCCTCGTACATGGGCATGACCACGTTGCGCCAGCCATGCGCGCCGGGGTTGCCGCCGGGGATGGGCAAGATCAGCGGCATGCCCTCTTCCCAATGCTCGGTGATCCACACGCTGCCGTTGGGGATGTTTTCATACATCCACCGGGACGCGGTGATGAACGGGTGCTCGGTGCGATAGACGCCGTTGACAAAGGCCAGGGCCCAGAGAATGGTGGGGACGAGCACAATGGCCCCAAAGATCGCAAACCAGCGTCGCGCCCGTTTTCCGGCCTCGCCTTGGGGTGGGATGGGGGGGGAGTCGGACCAGAGTTTGAGGGGTTGGGTATTGGGCGTTGGATATTGGGTATTAGATATTGGGTATTGGGTATGGGGTATTGGGTATTGGGCGCTGGTTTCTGATTCGACGATGGGGCGATGGGACGATGGGACGATGGTCTCTTCCTCCGCCTCCTGGCCTCCCGCCTCTGACCTCTGATCCCTGGTCTCTGCTCGGCGGGCGATCCAGATGGCCAGGGTCCACAACATGCCCGCGGCGAGCATGGTCAGCAGCGGAACCACGGGGACCATGTAGCGCATGAATTTGGCCAGGAAGCTGCCAGTGATAAGGAAGTAGGGGATTAGCCAGGAGAGGGTGATGAGTTCGCCCGGCTGAGCGCGACGCATCAGGGCCTTGACCATGACCCAGCCAAAGGCCAACCACCCCACAATGCCCAACGCCCAGCCCATGCCCCAGCGGATTTGTTGGTCGATGAAGTAGAGATAGGGCGTGGTGCCGCGGTATTGACGGGTGAAGGGGAAGTCTGCGATGCCGCGCACCATCGCGCCCTGCTCTTTGATCACAGCCTCGTAGAAGTTCTCGAAGTCGAGAATGACAAAGGGCGAGGTGACCGCGAACGCGAACGCGGCCACGACCAACGCGGTCGCGGCCAGCAACAGGCCGGGCGGCCCCGCGCCCTTTTCTTCCTCGTGCGCCTGCCGCCACATGATGATGAGCCCCGCGACCACGGGCGCGGCCAAAATGGGCGCGGCGCTGAATTTCGAAGCGATGGCCAGCGCGGCCATGACGCCCGTGAGGATGGTTTGGCCCCAGCTTCGCTTGTCCACCATACGCGTGGCGTGGTAGATCGCGGCCACGGTGAAGGTGGTGGAGATGGGATCCACCGCGAAGAAGTGCGCGAGCTGAATTTGCAAGACCGTAAACGCGCTCAGGGCCGCGGCCAGCAGTCCCGCCCATTGGCCGTATAATCGCCGCGCCAAAAGAAACACATAGAGCACGGTGATGGTGTCGGCGATGGCCATGAGCACGCGACCCACCCAGGCGAAGCCGGGCGAGCCGTTGGCGATGCGCATCATGCTCACATATTTTTCCGGCGCGCCCAAAGTCTCGGCCAGGGGCGCGAGTTTCACCGTGAGATTGCCCCCAATCACCAGCAGATAGAGGGGAAAGTGACCGTAGGTGTAGGAGCGCCGGTGCTGCGCGTTGACATCCCAAAGCGGATTGAGGGTGGAGCGCCGCGGGTCGAGCAGGGTTCCCGGCTCGGTGGGCCATTTGATGGTGGGCGCATAGAAGGCGATGGTCGAGCGTTCGTCGGGGTGCGGCAACTGACCATCAGCCCAGTCTACATTATAGGTGCGCAGGGCGAAAGCGATGAGCAGAATGAGGGCCAGCAACAGAATGACCGGCCAACGGGCGCGGGAGGAGGTCATGGGAGCGTGTTTCGTGAAAAGTTTGATGAAGGAATTGCCAGCCGCACATTATAACACACCCGCGGCGGTATGACAGAAGGGAAAATCGCGGATAATGAACAATTAACGACCAACAGTCAACAATCAACGGTCAAGGGGCGACTGTGCGCCAGGCGAGTTGTCATGGTCTTCAGTAAGGAAATGACAGCGAATAGGGGGATGAAACGATTGTTGTCACCAAGGAGGGAGGGGGCGGTGGGGATGGGGAGGGTTGTGCGAGAGGGCGACGATGGACGATGGACGATGGACGATTTCTCTGCTCGGCCAGTTTCTGGTTCTCGGGCGGGTTCTTGTTCCGACCACCGCCCAGGCCTGGAACGCCGCGGGCTAGTTGGGTGGAAGGGCCTTTCGGCCCTGGCGCGCAGCGCGTGCAAATAGCCCGCAGGGCTTCCATTGGGGAGTCGGGCGGTTTTCAATCCCCAACGGTCTCGCGCATCCAGATGAGTCGCACCTGCGAGGCGTCACTCACCTCCGCTTCGGCCGGTTTCGCTCCGGCGTAAATGTAGCTGTGGGCTGTGGACAAGGATTGCCATCTTTATCTGTTGCAGAACCACAGGCGCAACTGTTTTCGCAAATACTTTCCACATTACACCCTACTGAATCAAGACTACAAGCGCCAACATTGGGATCATATTTTGTGTATTGTTTTTTCCCAACTTCAAGCTGGGTGCTTGCGCAGGTTCCGCCTCCGCAAACTTGGTTTTGCGCAGGTATGGGCGTGATCTGGTAACAATTGCTGGAGCAAGCAGGAGCCTCCGTTGGCGTCAATGTCGGGGTAGGGGAAGGACACGTCACGTGTATCTGATTGCTCCAAGAATAATAAGTGCAGCTCGCATCACCACAGTTTTTCAGATTATAATCATAATAGTTGTTGTATTTGTAGTAACTGCTATCTGAATCTATGAAAGACACACTTCCTGCAGGACGAGAACTATAGTTGTAATTCCAACCACTCTGTGCACTTGTGGTTCTACGCGCCACTCTGTAACCTGCCGCACTGTTTATCGTCCAGTTTAAGTTAACAGGTCCTGAATCAACACTACAAGACCCGCTCAATACGGCTGCAGGCGGTGGCAAAGTGCAAGTGCACTCTAAACTCGGATTCACTGCGCACTCATCCAGCACACAAAGCCCTCCTTTACACTGCGTCCCTGAGGTGGTCCCCATTGTCAAGACCACGAAGAGAGCAAAATAAGGTGGAGAAACGGATGAAAAATGGTGGGGAAAAGAAGATGGAAGGGATTGAAGAGGGGGCTAGAGATGCGGGAGAGGGGTGCGGGGAGAGGGAACGTCTCCCCGCCCATGAGGTCTAGAGCGTCACGCGGTGAGCTTCGGCGGGCGTGGCATAGGCCAGAGCCTGGTGAGGTCGCTCGTGGTTGTAGAAGTGGAAATAGGCGGCCAAGCCCAGATGAAGGTCGGGAACCGTTTCGTGTTGATAAAGATAGACATGCTCATACTTGAGGCTACGCCACAGCCGCTCGATGAAAATGTTGTCAAAGACGCAACCGCGTCCGTCCATGCTAATGCGGATGCCCGCTTCTTCCAGGCGAGTGGTGAAATCCAACGAGGTGAATTGAGCGCCTTGGTCGGTGTTGAAGATTTGGGGACGGCCTTGGCCTAGCGCGTCTTCCAATGCTTCCAGGCAGAAGAACCGTTCCAGTGTATTGGAGAGCCGCCAAGCCAACACATACCGGCTCCACCAATCCATGATGGCCACCAGATACATGTATCCGCAGACCATGGGAATATAGGTGATGTCTGCGCACCAGACCTGATTGGCGCGTTCGATGGCACATCCTCGCAGTAAGTAGGGGTGAATCTTGTGTTCTGGCGACTTCTGACTAGTTTTGGGCCGGAAAGTGATTCCCGCCAAGCCCATTAACCGCATCAGTCGTCGCACCCGCTTCGGATTCACTTCATAGCCTTGACGCCGTAGCCATGCCGTCATCCTGCGCCGACCATAAAAGGGCGTCTTCATGTATTGTTCATCAATGAGTTGCATCAACTCCAAATTCAACTCGCTCGCCAACGCCGGTTGATAATACCAACTGGAACGCGGCAGGCCCAGCAATTGGCATTGGCGTCGGATGCTGATCTCGCCATGGCTCGGTTCCATTAACCGCCGTCTCGCCTCAACTGAATCGGGCAGCTTTTTTTTTCAACCAGTTCAGCTCCATTTGCAGCCGACCTATCTGTTCGTATAACGCCTCCTCTTGACGTTGCCATTCCTGCTCCTCTCGACGCCTTTCTCGGGCGAACACTTCGCGGCCGCCCTCCATCAACTGGCGCTTCCAGGCTCTTACCAAATTGGGGTGTATCCCGCTTTCCTGCGCTATCTGGGTCACGGTTTTCATGCCTTTCAGCGCTTCTAATGCTACACGAAATTTGAATTCCGCTGAATGACTACGTCGTTTCCTGCTCATTTGACTTTACCTCCTGGCTCTCATTCTACACCTTCCTTTGCACTTTAGCTAGTGGTACTGTTTTTGGGGACCATTATAAGCAAGGTCATGGTGGTCAATATGTCGCCTTTCACCTCAAGCGCCAGGTCGCTTTCCACTATCAATCGCTCGGCCTCACGAGCCATCTCCAAACCATGACGCATCAACGGCGTCATCGGCAGCAAACAGAGCGTCCCTTCCTCAATTACCTCCGCCGCATCCATCTCATAGATGCGAATCAGGCCAAACCGATACCGCACCTCCGCATCCTCATACAATTCGCTCGCAATCGTCGACGGCCGCAACAAGATGACAAATGTGTACACCTCCACTTTCTCGTTCAGTTTATGTCGAGTGCGGTATTCCAACAACCGCAACGCCATATCCGGATGCCAATCGGTTTGAAACTCGATGATGACCAGTATCCGTTCCCCATCCTCGCGGGTGACCAGAAACGCAAAATCGCTCCGGCGCAGGCTGGTGGTCTCTTGCGGTCGTTCCTCCAGCAGAATGCTCTCGGCCACCGGTATGTCCAGCAAGCGGCGCAGGATGGCCTCGCTGCAATGGCGAAAAAGCTCTTTCAGCGCGACGTCGTATTTCATAAGATGAAGCGGATGCAAGGGGCGACGCTGTGCGGTTGTGGGTGACGTTGTCTTGGACATGGTCGATAGACCGGGGACAATAGACGTCGGTCGGCGTTGGCGAGCCTCATCGGGATGTACGGTCAAAGCAACATAGACGCCACAGGACGAACGTAGACCAAAAGGCCCATCGCCTCCTGTCCATCGTCCGTTCATCATTGTAGCATAGGCCGGGTGAAGAGTGAAATGGGGGAAATGACAGCGGGTGCGTTTCAATTTCGGGGCAAAAAGTTGCACGTCATTGCGAAGGGGCGTCAGCCCCGAAGCAATCTCCAACTCTCATAGCGGCGTCCATCTGGACGTCGGGGATTGCTTCGGCCTCTGGCCTCGCAATGACCCTTATGAACGCGCCCCCATTTTGAAACGCACCCAATGACAGCGAATAGGGGGATGAAACGAATCTCGACCCGGACAGGTTCTCGTTCCCAACCCCATTCCTGGCCCGACCCACGCCCAGACCGGAACGCGAAGGCGCGGAGACACAGAGCGGGCGCGTGCACACAGGTGAGTCGCACCTGCGAGGTGCAACTCACCTTCCCACGCCCAACATCCCCGCCCGCCCCCACTATTCCGGCGAGCGCCATTCGTTTCATCCCAGAATTCGTTGTCAGTTCGGGAAATGACATCGAATAGGGGGATGAAACGAATTGGTTGGCGCTGGGGGAGAGGGTTGGACTGGAGATGGGCGGCTTGGATGGAAAAAGGAATGGAAGAGGT
>JAADII010000158.1 GCA_013151415.1 Chloroflexota bacterium | reverse complement strand
GATCGCGGTTTTCGCGACCATCGGGCCGCGCATTCTCGGCCACGAATACGTAGATCAACATGTCTTCATAGGCGGGGTTGTCCCAAAATGAGCCGAGCAGACGCCAGTTGTCGGCCACATGGCCCGTTTCTTCGGCCAATTCGCGTTGCGCGGCTTCAAGAGGGGTTTCGCCGGGGTCGATGAGCCCGCCCGGCATTTGCCAGATGATTTCATCGACCGGATAACGGTATTCCTGCTCCAATAGCACCTGGCCGGCCTGGTTGAACGCGAACACGGCCGCGCCATGCTGTTGTCGCCGGATCACGGTGTAATCGTAGATGCGACCGTCCGGAAGCTCCAATGTGTCGACGTCCACCTGAATCCAACGGTTGGCGAACGCGGTGCGACCATTCAACTTGCGCCAGGGTTTGAGATGGACTTTGTCCTCATCCGGCATCGGTCGTCACCTCCGCCAGGATTTCCTCCAGCTCCTCTCGGTCGAACGCATAAACCTGGCCGCAAAACTGGCACGTGACTTCGGCCTCCCCCTCCTCGATGAGAGCTTCCAGATCCGTCCGGTCCAGCAATTTGAGGGCCGCGAGCGTCTGCTCGCGCGAGCAATGACACTCGAATCGAAGCTCGCGCTTTTCCAACACCTCATATTCGATGTCGCCGAAGACGCGGGTCAATATCTCTTCAGGCGTTCCACCCTCGGCCAACGCCTTCCCCACATCGAGCGCGTCCAGTCGCGCCAACACCTGCGCCCAGGCTTTTTCATCGAACCCCGGCATGACCTGAAACAACGCGCCGCCCGCGGCCACCAACTCGCCCGATTCGCTCATTTCCACCCCAATGCGCACTATGGATGGGATTTGTTCCGACTCCTCGAGATAATATGTCAAGTCATCGTCCAATCGTCCGGTTTGCAACTCGACCGCGCCCTCGTACAGATGTTTTAAGCGTAAATCTTTGACGACCAGCAAAACGCCATGGCGGCCTAATGCGTCCGCGACGTCTTCGGCTGTCGGTTGGCTTGGACCACTGACGTTGGCCACAGGGACATAGCCCCGCAATCGGCCATAGGCGTCCGATTCGGCCACCACTTTGCCCACTGGGCCATTGGCCTCGACCTTGACGGCCACGCGTTGTCGCACCTTGAGCAATGCGCCCAGCAATGCGGCGCCGGTCAGGCCATAGCCCAAGACCGCCGTAGCCAGAGGCGATGTGCGATGTCGGCGAGCGGCTTCGTCCACGACGTCGGTGCTGACGCAAGCCAACCCGCGCAATCCGGCCGAAGCGCTTAGTGTTCGGAGCAAATAATCGGTCATAAGATAAGGCGTTTGGAGGAAAGCGCTTGACAACTCACCCCAACAGGTGGGATTCTCACCCCATTGGACAGTTGACCTGCGGGAAGAGATTCAGTAACATGGTAGAGTCGCGTGATGGACGACGAAACGATAGGAACCATAGGATGACGAATTGTATTCTAAACCAAAGTCACCTTAAAACCAAGGATTTCAGCTTATGAGATCCAATTGCTCCCATGCCGCAAGACCGAATCATCTGTCTGTGCGTCCATCTCCTCAATGGCATCTCCGTCTTTAATCATGACTCAAAAAAAGAGGCAATCATCATGACAAAAGCGCCGAAACCTCAAGATTTCGATGCAAGTGACGAGCAGCTCACCAGCGAACTGGCCGATCGAGCGGTCAATACAATTCGTTTTCTTTCGGCCGATGCGGTGCAAAAGGCGAATAGCGGTCATCCCGGTTTGCCTATGGGCGCGGCCGACATGGCCTATGTGCTTTGGACCCAATTTCTCAAACACAATCCTTCCAATCCTCAGTGGTTCGATCGCGATCGTTTTGTCCTCAGTGGCGGCCATGGCTCCATGCTCCTCTATTCGCTCCTCCATCTCACCGGTTATGATCTTTCATTAGAGGAGATCAAGCGTTTTCGGCAATGGCATAGCAAGACGCCCGGCCATCCCGAATATGGCGACACGCCGGGCGTGGAAATCACCACGGGGCCGTTGGGGCAAGGCGCGGCCAGTTCGGTGGGCATGGCATTGGCCGAGGCCATGTTGGCCGCTCGCTACAACCGCCCCGGCCACGCGATCATCAACCATTTCACCTATGCCCTGGTTACGGACGGCGACCTCATGGAAGGCGTCGCGTCCGAGGCCGCGTCTCTGGCCGGGCATTTGGGTTTGGGCAAACTGATCTGGCTTTATGATGACAATCGCATCAGCATCGATGGCTCCACCGACATCACCTTCACCGAGGACCGAGCCATGCGTTTTCAGGCCTATGGCTGGGAAGTCCTGCGCGTCGATGGTCACGACCGTTTGGCTATCGCCCACGCCATTGGCCAGGCCCGCGGCCAGACCGACCGCCCCACCATCATCATATGCCGCACCCACATTGGCTACGGCGCGCCGCACAAGCAAGATACGGCCAAGGCGCATGGCGAGCCTTTAGGTGAGGAGGAGCTAAGGCTGGCCAAAATCAATCTCGGCTGGGACCCGGACGCATATTTCTATATTCCAGACGATGTGCTGGCGTTTTATCGACAGGCCCTGGAGCGCGGCGCGGGCTGGGAACAGGAATGGGAGCAGAAGCTGGCCGCCTACGCGGAGCTTTATCCCGACGAAGCTGCCGAGTTGCGACGCGTGATGAACGGGGAGCTGCCCGCGGATTGGGAAGCAAGTCTTCCTGTGTTCGCTGCGGACGTGACCGAAGCCACGCGCGCCAGCTCAGGTAAAGTCATCAACGCCATTGCTCCCGCCATTCCCGAACTCGTCGGCGGCTCGGCCGACCTGACCGGCTCCAACAAGACCGCCATCACCGGCGCCAAAGATGTGCAAAAAGGCCAGTTCGACGGTCGTTATATTCGCTTTGGCGTGCGCGAACATGGCATGGGCGCGATTCTCAACGGCATGGCCTTGCATGGAGGCTTCATCCCCTACGGCGGCACGTTCCTGGTGTTCAGCGATTACATGCGTCCCAGCATCCGTCTGGCCGCGCTTATGGGTATTCGCGTCATTTATGTGTTTTCACACGACAGCATTGGCCTGGGCGAGGATGGGCCGACCCATCAGCCGGTGGAGCACGCGGCCTCTTTAAGGGCCATGCCCAACTTGTGGGTGGTGCGACCGGCCGACGGCAACGAGACGGCCCAGGCCTGGAAACTGGCCCTCGAGCGCACATCCGGCCCCACCGCCATCCTGCTGACCCGACAGGGCGTTCCCACCCTCACCACGCCCGAGCAGGCCCAGGGGCTGCAGCGAGGCGCGTATACGCTGAGCGAGGCCGAGGGCGAACTCCAGGTCATTCTTGTAGGCACTGGCTCCGAGCTCCAGCTCGCGGTTGCAGCTCAAGAAATGCTGGCCCATGAAGGCGTCGCGGCTCGGGTCGTGAGCATGCCGTGCTGGGAGCAGTTCGAAGCGCAGCCCGAGACATATCGTCGGGAAGTGTTTCCGGAAGGCGTTCCCGTGCTGGCTGTCGAGGCCGGCGTATCCTTTGGCTGGGAACGCTACGCGAACCGGGTCATCGGCGTCAATCGCTTCGGCGCGTCCGCACCTTACAAGGTCATCTACGAAAAATTCGGCCTCACCGCTCAGGCCGTGGCCGACGCGGCGCGAGAACTGCTTTGAAAATAGACGATAACCATAAGACGATAGGACGATGGGGTTAGGTTCGGCCATGGTCTCTTCGTCCTATGGTCCCATCGTCTACTTTGGTCTACGTTGGTCGGCGAAGCGATTTTCATCCAAGTATCAATAACTGTACCGCACCGTGTACGTGATGGTCACCGAACCTTTGGCCGGGACCTCCACCGTCCATTCGACGGTGTTGCTGTCCACCTTCTTGTAGTCGGGATGCGAGGTCTCGGTGATCTCCCAATCGGTTCCGCGGAACATGTGCTCGATGACGCGAATACTCACATCTTCGCTTTCCTTGCGGTTGCGCAGCTCGATGCTGTAGCTCTCTTCGATGACCTTCTCGCCAATGCGGTTGAAGTCGGTCTGAGTGCGCTCCCCCACCAGATCGAAGGCCTGGCCGATGATCAGATTCACGTCCTCGCCTTTGGGAGTGTGGTCGATCCGGTCCTCGCCGATGAGCAGAGGCGCGCCGTCCACATCGGCCTGATACATGCGGATCACCCCCTTGGGCAATTGCGCATCGACGCCATCTTCGCCCGTGTTGAAGGTGAGCACCACATCCACTTTCTTGTTGCCGGTGAGACCGTAACCCGGATCGAAGATGGGGCTATACAGACCAACGAAGCGAGGCGAGCCTTCATAGACGAAGGTCTTTTTGGCGGGAACATTGCTTGCGCTGACGAACTCGATCTGTTTGGTCTGATTGTTCTTGATGGTGACGGGGCGCTGAACCTCATAAAGGTGATATTCGAAGAACTCGCGCTGCTCAACCTGTGGAGGTCCGCCGCCACCCATCGCCATTTCAGGCATGGCTTTGAGCATCATCTCCGGCTCGACCACGCGGCCGATATCGCCAGCAACCAGTTTGAGCCGAGCGTCTTCATATGTGGCGCCGCTGCGATTGTCCAGCGTGACCCAACCCGTGAGATCCATGCTCTCGTCATCCTGGGCCAACACCAGCACATAGTTCGCCTCCCAGTTCAACCCGTTGGTGAGATAGGCGATTTCGGTCTCGTGTTTGCCCGCTTTGGTCGCGTCCACCATCCAGACCAGGGTGGGTTTGGTGATGAGACCCTCGGGCAAGGCCGGGAAGCTGTATTGCTGGATCTGGTCGAATTTGACCACAACCACCCCGCCCTCTTCATCTTGCAAGATGACATCCTGTGCGCCGCTGAGCAGGGTCCCTTCGTAGACCGTGCCATCTTTGGTCATGATTTGGATGGGTTGATCCACGTACTTCTCCAGCAGCTTCTGGCTTCCGACGATGTCGTATTCGTAATTCTGCTCCAGCACCGCGGCGTCGGGATCAGTCAGTGAGCGGAAATAAACGGTTTCGGGGATGATGCTGGAGGGCACGTCGGTGACCTGAACCGCATTGAGCCCTTTTTCCAGATCGAACTCACGCGACTCGCGCACCAGCGCGATGTCGCTGTTGTAGACGGTGAGGTCTACGCCGGCGGTTTGGGCCGCGAGAGGCGCAGGCGCGGCCGTCGTCAGCAAAAACGCGACTCCGACCATGGTGAGTGGCAACACAAGCAAACCGAGGCGGAAAAATCGATATGTTTTCATAGATTCCCCTCCTTTTTGGGGCTGACTGAGGTTTATGTAAATCCATTGCCGAGAGCCAGAACCGCGCACTCGAAATTTGCGGCGGTGCGTTTACGCTATTATAGAAGACGCAAGAAGAGGCGATTTGGTTCCGCGCGCGTGTTCTGCGGCTTTCTTTTGGGGTTTTTCTTCCTCAGTCTACGCAACTCAGCGACCACTCGCGGCCGCTGGCGGCCAGCATGACATCGGCTGCTGGCGGTCCCCAGGTCCCCGGCTCGTAAAAGGTCAGCGGCGGTCCCTCGCCCCGCTCCCAGGCCTGTTGAATCGCGTCGATGATGCGCCAGGAAAATTCGATGCCATCCGCGCGGGAGAAGAGCGACGCGTCGCCCAGC
Organism: Chloroflexota bacterium; assembly: GCA_013151415.1. Lineage (GTDB taxonomy): Bacteria > Chloroflexota > Anaerolineae > J102 > J102 > JAADII01. Next base: position 32,461 of record JAADII010000158.1, on the reverse strand, counting down.
AACGCGTCGAGCAGCAACCGTTCATAGGCTTCGGGCAGGGCTTTTTCGCCAAAGGTGGACGCGAACATGTAGGTCATCTGCACCGAACGGGTGCGCATGCCCGCGCCCGGCACCTTGGTTTGGAAACGGAGATGAAACCCCTCATCCGGCTGCAGGCAAAAGGAAAGCTGATTGGGCGCGACCGCGTCTGGGGTGTGTTCATCGAATAGGAGATGCGGCACCTCCTTGAACTGAATCACTACTTCGGTGACCTTGCGGGCAAGGGCCTTGCCCGAGCGCAGATAAAAAGGCACGCCTTGCCAGCGCCAGTTGTCGATATAAAGCTCCAATGCGGCATAGGTTGGCGTTTCCGATTTAGGATCCACGCCCGGCTCTTTGCGATAGGTTGGGCCATCGCCATGCGCCGAACGATATTGCGCGCGCACCGTGTTTGTGCGCACGGCCGCGCCTTGGGGCGGTCGCACCGCGCGCAACACCTTCACTTTTTCGTCACGCAAAAGCGTCGCATCCCAGGCTGTGGGCGGCTCCATGGTCACCAGAGTGAGCAGTTGCATGAGATGGTTCTGAAACATGTCGCGCAACACCCCGGCCTGATCATAATATCCCCCGCGACGCCCCACGTCCACATCTTCGAGCACCGAAATCTGCACATGATCGATATATCTTCGGTTCCAGATTGGCTCGAAGATGGCGTTGCCAAAGCGGAAGACCATGATGTTCTGGACGGTTTCCTTGCCCAGGTAATGGTCGATGCGATATATCTGGTCTTCCCCAAAGACTTCGTGCAAACGTTCGTTCAGCTCATGCGCGCTTTCCAGGTCGCGGCCAAAAGGCTTCTCCACCACGATGCGGGTGAAATCGCCCACACAGCGGGCCAGCCCCGTCTCGCCCAGGCGCTCGACGATGGGGACATAAAGCGTGGGTGGGGTGGAAAGATAGAAAAGCCGGTTGGGCGGGACTTCGTGTTGGGCTTCCAGTTTTTCGATAAACGCGGCCAGATCGCGATAGCTCGCGGGATCGTCGTATTGGATGGGCAAGTAGTGAAGATGAGAAGCGAAATCATCCCACGCGCCGCATTCTTCCAGGCCCAAGCGTCCAAAAGAAGCCACGCCCTCTTTCATGCGGCTGCGAAAATCGTCATCGCTTAGTTTGCTGCGCGCGGCGCCGATAATGAGGAAACGGTCGGGCAGTAAATCCGCGCAGGCCAGGCTGTGCAACGCGGGCACCAGTTTGCGTCGCGTCAGGTCGCCGGACGCACCGAAGATGACAATGGTCGCGGGCGGCGGTTTGCGGATGCCGTCGAGATGAGGGAAGGGTTCGAATTCAGTTGGCATAGGTAGTGATGGAAAGGAATGAATGACACATGACTTGACAAAACTAGATGGATAAGAATATCATATATGATATGAGATATGTTTTGGACACAGATGTCCTTGTAGCAGGATTGCGTAGCCGAACAGGGGCGTCGCGCCGCCTGTTGCTTTATCTTTACGAGGGCCGATACGAAGCTGTCGCCAGCGTTGCCATGATGCTGGAATATGAGGCTGTGCTCACTCGAAGCCAAAACTTGCAGGCCTTCAATCTTTCGCTGCAAGAAGTGGAGCTATTTTTAGACAGCCTTTCGTATTTGATCGTTCCAGTGACTCCTTTCTTTCTCTGGCGTCCGCAGTTGCGTGATCCGGCTGATGAACATGTGTTAGAAGCGGCTGTCAATGGCGGCGCTGACGCCATTGTGACGTTCAACCTTCGACATTTTCAATATGCAGCCGCCAGGTTTGGCATCGATGTGGTGCGACCCGGCGAGGCTTTGCGGAGGATTAGATCATGACCCAAATGAGCAATTATGCCCTGCGCTTGCAGGCATCATTACTGAATGAATTGCGTCGAGTGGCAAAAGAAGAGGGAACGAGCATCAATCAGTTCATCAACATCGCCGTGGCTGAAAAGCTGGCTGCATTGCGCACCGAGCGATATTTTCGTGAGCGAATGAAACGCGCGCGCCCCGAAGACTTCATCGCCATTCTGGAAAAGGCCGGGACGGATATCACTGTCGAGGGCGATGAATTGCCGGTGGACTAACTCGCGGGTTGGAGCGCGGCTGCTCGTTCGGCGATGGTGTCGAGCAAGCTGTGGAAGGAGTCGGCGAAAGATTTGACGCCCGCGGTTTGCAAGTCGGCCGTGATCTGGTCGAAATCGATGCCGTATTCGGCGAGGCGCGCAATCATGGCCTTGGCCTCCTCCACGTCGCGGTCGATGGTGCGGGCCAGGACGCCGTGGTCCATGGCCGCTTCGATGGTGGCCAGGGGGAGTGTGTTCACGGTGTGGGGACCGATGAGATTGTCCACATAGAGCACATCGGAGTAGGCCGGGTTTTTGGTGCTGGTGCTGGCCCACAAAGGCCGTTGCACGCGCGCGCCTTTGGCCGCTAGCGCGTCCCAGCGCGGGCCTGCGAAGACTTGCTGAAACCGCTGATACGCAAGTTTGGCGTTGGCAATGGCGATTTTGCCCTGCAAATCGCCCACGCCTTTGGCCGCGAGTTGTTTATCCACCACCGTATCGATGCGACTGACGAAGAAGCTGGCCACCGACGCCACCCGTCCGGGGTCTTCGCCCCGCGCGATCCGCTGTTCCAGACCTTCGATATAGGCGAAGGCCACGTTGTCGTAATCTTGCAGCGAGAACATGAGCGTGGCGTTGACATTAACCCCTTCGCTGATAAGCTGGCGGATGGCGGGAATGCCCTCGGCCGTGGCCGGAACCTTGATCATGATGTTGGGCCGGTTCAGCGCCCGCCACAAGCGCCGCGCTTCGGCGATGGTGCCTTCGGTGTCGTAGGCCAGGTCGGGCGAGACCTCGATGCTGACGAAACCGTCGCTGCCTTCACTGGCCTCATAAAGGGGCCTGAACGCATCTGCGGCCGCGGCCACGTCTCGTCGCGATAACTCGTCGTAAATCGCGAACGTGTCCGCGCCTGAGGCGACCAGTTGCGCCAGCAAATCATCGTAAGCATGGCTGCCGCTGATGGCTTTGTCGAAGATAGTGGGGTTCGAGGTCACCCCGCGCAGGCCCAGATCGATGAGCCGGGCGAGCGTTCCGTCGTTGATGATGTCCTGACTGATGAAATCAAGCCAGATGGACTGGCCGAATTGTTGGTAATAATCGTGCAATGTAGTCATGGCGGGTTTCCTTGTCGTTTGGTCAGAATGGGCGCTATGTGCGTTAATCTTTGGTGGACCATAGGACCAACATAGACCACCAATAGGTCCATCGTCTATCTTGGTCTACTTTGGTCTACTTTGGTCGGCGCAAGCGATTTTCATGCGTATCCGCCGCGGGCTCGTCCGCCGTCGGACTGCTACGTTATCGGCCATCAAGACCGGCCGCGAGCGCGGCGTTTTCATCCAGCAGCCAGAGCAAGCGGCCGCGGGCGGGGCGCACGCGCGCGGCCGGAAGCAGAGGCAAGTCGGGATCGGGATGAAAGACCTGGCGCAGGGCCGGGCCTTTGTTGGCGCCGGCCACAAGAAAGAGAACGTTGGCCGCGCGATTGAGCACGGGCAAGGTGAGCGTCAGGCGACGATGAGGAAAGACCGGCGCTTCGCCCACGGTGACCAGGCGTTTTTGTTCTTCGAGGGCCGGAGTTCCCGGGAAGAGCGAGGCGGTGTGACCATCCTCGCCCATGCCCAACAAAATCAGGTCGAAGTGAGGCCGGCCGCGGGGCCCAAGATGGAATGTCCGGCGCAACTCGTTCTCGTAAGCGGCTGCGGCCTCCCAGGGGTCTTCCAACTCGCCATGCATTCGGTGCAAATGCATGACGCTGAGATGACGAAAGAGCAATTGATAAGCTGCTGCGTAATTGTTCTCGTGATGATCGGGCGGCACGCAGCGCTCATCCACCCACCACACATGCACATGCGCCCAGGGGATGCGGCTGCGCCAGACCGGCTGCGCCAAGAGCCGAAAAAGGGGGCGCGGAGTCGAACCGCCGGACACCGCAAGATGCGCCCGCCCGCGAGCGTCCACAGCTCGCCGAAGCGCGTCTCGCACGCGCTCGGCCGCAACCTGGGGCAACTTTTGGAGCGGATGAATCTCGTAAACCGGCCTCATAAAATGGATTGTACGTCATTCTTTGTTGCTGTGCAAAAGCGGTTTCTTACCCGGCGAAGGTTGGGTCATCCGCCTTCTCATGAGCGCGCGTTCTTGCGGTCGGGCCGATATGCCGGAAAGATGGCGCGAAAAATCCCGGCCGCGATGGGCCGGGATATGAATGCCCCCAAGGGGATTCGAACCCCTGTCTTCAGCTTGAAAGGCTGACATCCTAGTCCTCTAGACGATGGGGGCGCACAACCCTTGCATTTTAACAGAGAGTGGCCGAGACGTCAAAGTTGGGACCCCATCGCGATTCGATGCTATACTATGGGGCATGAAATTCATTCGGTTTCTTCGCTGCTATATCCAGTCTATCGCTGAGGATGAACTGGGTATGCGCGCGGGCGCGTTGGCTTATTTCGCCACCTTTTCTTTGTTCCCGCTCATTCTTCTTCTCACCAGCCTCTTGTCGCGGTTCATTCCCGATGTAGAACAGATCGAGCAGTTCATTACGCTTGAATTCTTGCAATTTTTGCCAGACCAAGGCCAGATGATCTTAGACATTTTGCAGGGTCTGGCCGATACAGGACGAAACGCGGGCATTGTTGGCGCTATTGGTTTATTGTGGGCTGCATCCGGCTTTTTTCGCGGGTTGGAAACCACCACAAATCGCATCTTTGGCGCCGAACAGTTGCGCCCCACCTGGCTGAGCCGAGGCATTGGCATGGCCATGGCCTTGTTGATGGGGCCCATTCTTCTTTTTGCTGTCATCTTAACTTCATTAAGTCAGGCGTTGTTGCACCGGCCGTTTTTACCCGAGGCGCTAAGGAAAGCGCTCACAACCAGCTCCAACGCTTTCGTGCTCCTGGCGGTTCTCACCATTGTGCTCTTTTTGCTTTACCATTTCATCCCCTGGAAACGCCCGAAGCCTGGCCCGGCTTTGTTAGGCGCGGCCCTCACCGCCGTGGCCTGGAGCATTGCCACTCGCGTTTTGTTCTGGGCGATTAGCGTCGGCGTCAAGGATTTCAGCGTGATTTACGGTTCGATTTCCGCGGTCATCGCGCTCATATTCTGGTTATATGTTTCCAATTTCATCATCCTTCTTGGCGCCGAATTGACGGCTTATTTGGGCAAATCGAAGTCTTGCGAACCGCCCCCTCTGCCGCCGCAGATCGTCGATGCGCTGCATCGTTTCCACATTCCCGCCGATAAATTATGATCTGCGGGCCGTGAGGCCATTTCGCCAGGAAATCTATGACAACAAAGCGTTTTATCACCGCGTCGTCAGGCCCTGATTATCATTGTGAATTGTTGCGGCGACTCAAAGAAACATTTCCCCAACTGAGCGAGGGTTCGGTGGCGGTGCGCGCGGTTGGCGCGCCGAAGAGATTCACCCACTCCACAGTGGAAACTTTGGATATCCTGCACAACCATCGATTGTGGCGGCGGGTTGTCGTCAAACGGCCGCACGGCGAGCGAGGGGCGGATCCCGCAGAAGAGCTGCGAGCGCTACAGACACTGGAGGCGCATTTTTCAGGACGGCGTCGTCTTCATGTTCCGCGCGCACTGTGCACATTGAACGAGCCGCCGGCCCTGGTCATGGAGATGGTTGAGGGGGTGCGTTTGCATCAAGCATTTCGCGCGTTTCGTCGAGCGCATATAGGCGCTAAATCCGGGCGCGTCCGGGCTATGCGTTGCGCTGGCGAGGCCGGACGTTGGTTGGCGCATCTACATGGTCTTCCTGTTATGGCGCGCGTTCGATTGGTTGAGGATTTGGAAGCGCGTTTGGAGTGGGCTTTGGGCGTTTTTAGTGGGTTGGGTGGGCTTGGTGTGGATAGGCAAATGACTATACGAAACGCTTTTGCGCTCACCCCATCCCCTAACACCATCTCGCCTCATCCCCATCAACCCCCACCTGGCCAATCAACCAGAAATCCATTCGCGAAGCAGGTGATGACTACGCGAAACGAACTCTCCGCCCCCCACCCCACTCCAACGGTCTCGCTTCATGGCGATTACACTTTGCGCAATATTATTTGCCATGCCGGGCAAGGCGTCACCGTCTTCGACACCGAGCTCGCCTTGATCGGCCCCCCCGCTTACGACATCGGCCATTTCTTGGCCGCGTTGCGCTTTATCGATCGCGGCCAACCACTCACTCGAGGCCGCCTATACGCCGACGCCGCCCTGAATGACTTGAAGCGCGCTTTCTTAACCGGATACGCAAGCGAACGCGCGCTCCCCTCGCGCGGCGAGATCAACCAATACGCCGCCATACGCCTGCTGGAGCGCTGGGCCGAGTTGTCGCTTCACCTCATTTCCACTCGCCCCCGAATCGCTCGCGGTCTGCTTCATCTTTTCGTGCATCCCTATTTTTACACGACTGTGCAAAGGATGCTCTCGCACGAATCGATTTAGGCGAACATGTCGAGCGCATTGTAGAATGACGCGCGGAGGCAAACCCACCAAACGCCGTCCTCTGCTCAAAACAACAACACCATCGCTTTGTAAAAAACAAAACCCGATCGCTTTACAAAAGACTGTTCATCATGTTGAGCCTTGTCCTACTCCTTCTCCTAAGTTTACTTTTCTTTCTGCTCTTGGTGACGGCACCGCTGGCCGCGGCCATAGGCATTGGCTGGGTGTTAATGCAGTTTCTGCCATTCACGCTATTCGAGGGGTCCCTTTTGGGGTTTATCGCCCTCATCGTAGCCGCTCCCCTGGCCGCTCGCTTCTTTCGCTTCATGACAAAACCCGACATCGACGCAAACAACCTTTCTCGCTCGCTTCTCGACGACCTCCTGGAAGATGAATGGGAGGAGCAGCGTTATGAGGAGGAAGAAACGGAAATGCTCATCCCGGCGGAACGTTTCTTTCGAGGAGCGCCCACATGGGAGCAGTGGCTCGAACACCATTTCGCCAACGAAATCTACGAGGCGTTCATCCAGAATCCAACGCAACTCAAGCCCATGAATGAACGCCAACAGCAAGAATTGGCCATTCGTTTGGCCGAGGTGGCGATACAGGTTCTGAAAAAGAAGCCGCCTAGCACGCGTCGGTTGCGCATCACGCGAGAACAGCTCGAGCAGACGCTGCACAAGCAGGGCCAGCAGCCTTACGATGGCGATATTATGGATCTGGCCACAGACGCCTTGGCCGAAACTCTGCACCTTTACGAAGAAGAGATCATTTACATTATCCGAAGCAAAGCCTGGACTCAGCCAACAGACATACTCTGAAGATCAGCTATAACACAGGCTGACTCACCAGCGTAATGTAATCGCCGCGCACTTCGCGCCGCGTGCTAAGCCCCAGCTTACGCAAAAGCTTTGAAATAAGCTGCGCCTTGCGCTCTGCGTCGCTGGCCGACCAGGTGCGCGCTTTGATCTCCACGAAATTGCCCAGTCCTTGCGGGCGCGTCACGCGATCGATATTGATGGCGAACTCGGTGTCTTCAAACTTGACTCGATAGCGGTGTCGCCATTTCACCACTTCATACTCGCGACGGGGCTTGAAATACTCGCGATAAAACCGCAGTGAATAGGTGGCCTGGGCCGTGTAACGTGAACGACTGAGGATGACCGAATCCTGATATTCTCGCTCGTGCAGCCCCTCAATCAGCGTCAAGGTGTAGGTGGGCTTCACGACATTCAAGCCGGTCATTTGGCCATCCTCGCCCACGATCTCGTTGTCTTCGCGATATCGCAAATAGTGGTCTTCGATGCCGCCCTCGAAAAGAAAATAGGTGTCGAACTGCTGGCGAACCGATTCTTTCACCACATCCAAACCAATCGCGCGCAGCCGCGCCTCGACCATCTCGATATCGTCGACCTGAACCTTCACCTGCACTTCGTAAGTCTCTTGTTGGGCAAAACCGCCAATGGCGACGGTCTTGTTGAGCAAGCTGCCCTCTCGCTCGGTCATGAACGCGTTGATGCGCGCGGCGATCTCGATCGCGCGCGCTCGCAGCGCGGGCAAATCAATGGTGAGCAATTCGCGATCGCGCACCAACTGCCGGCCATGCACCCAGACATGGCGCACATCTTCGCTCTTGGCCGCATAGATGAGATGGCCGTAGATATTCGCGTCGCTGAGATGGAAGCGAGGCGTACTATGAACGCCATCCTGATCCACCACCACGATATCGGCCCGTTTGCCCACCTCCAGACTGCCAATGATGGCGTCCATGTGCAAGGCGCGAGCTCCTTCGATGGTGGCCATGGCAAAAGCCTCGCGCGCGGGCAACGCAGTTGGATCGCCGGTCACGGCTTTGGGCAAGAACGACGCCAAACGCACTTCTTCGAACATATCGAGATCATTGTTGCTGGCCGGGCCATCGGTGCCAATGCCCACAGGCACGCCGGCCGCGCGCATTTGTTGAACCGGCGCAAAACCTGAAGCCAATTTTAGGTTCGAAGAGGGGTTGTGCGCCACGCCAGCACCGTGATCAGCCAAAAGAGGAATCTCGCCTCGAGTGATATGAACACAGTGCGCGGCAATCACTTTGGCGTTGAACAAACCCTGTTCATACACATATTCGATAGGCGGCGCGCCAAAATCCCGTTCCGCGTTTTGCACCTCGAGCGCGGTTTCCGACAAGTGTATGTGCAAAGGCACATCGAATTCCAAGGCCAATGAGGTGGCGGCCTGCAAAATCTCGGCCGTGCTGGTATATGGCGCATGAGGCGCGACCGCGGGTGTGATGAGAGGGTGGTCTTTCCAGCCCTCGATGAACGAGCGGCATCGCTCGAGGCCGTGATCATAAGACTCGGCGTCGGGTGCGGGAAATTTGAGAATGGTCTGGCCCAGCACCGCGCGCATGCCCACATCCGCGGTTGCGCGAGCCACCTCTTCTTCGAAATAATACATGTCGTTAAAAGTGGTGACGCCGCTCAACAACATCTCAGCGCACGCCAGTCGCGTGCCCACATCACAAAAATCTGGGCCGACGAACTCCCGCTCCACCGGCATCATATAGCCCAATAGCCACACGTCCAGGCGCAAATCGTCCACCAGCCCGCGCAACAGAGTCATGGCCGCGTGCGTATGCGCATTGACCAAACCAGGGATGATAATCTGTCCAGAACAATCGATCTCGTTTTCAGCCTTGACGATTTGACGAACGCGCGCGACCGGACCAACCGCCACAATGTCTGAGCCGTCGATGGCCACAGCCCCGGGATCAAAAATATCCCACTTGGCATTCATGGTGACCACGGCGCCGCCAACCAAAAGAGTGTCAACTTTCCGCATAACGTCTCCTTCAATGAAATTGAGCAGGCAAATTGGCAAAAAATCGTTACAAGCCGGCGCGCTTGGCCGCTTCTTCAACCGCGGCTTTGAATTGAACGGGGTCGAACGGACCGCGATATTGCACGCCATTGATAAAAATGGTGGGCGTGGCGTTCACTCCGCGCGCCATGGACTCGGCGTCTTCACGCAGCAATGCTTCGTAATGTTTTCGCGAATCAAGGCACTGATTGAACGCGTCCTCGTCCAATCCGATTTCCGCGGCCAATTTTTTCAGATTATCGGTGCGAACAGCGGCTCGGCTATTGCGCAGCGCCTCGAACAACACATCGTGATACTCCCAAAACCTACCTTGGTCCAGCGCGCATTCGGCCGCCTCGGCTGCGATGATGGATTCGGGGCTAACCACAAAACGATTGATGAACTGGAAACGCGCCTTTCCCGAAGCCACCAAGTCGTTGCGAATAACGTCTTCGAGCAACCGGTTGAACTCTTGACAATGCGGACATTGGTAATCTTCGTAGGCCTCGATGAGCACGGGGGCGTCGTGACTGCCCATGATGCGTCCATCGATGGGCTGACCAATCTGCTCGGCGAGGGTGGAGCCGGCTGTAGCCTGAGTCGCGGCGCTCTCATCACGATTGTTGATCAAGGCCGCGCCAACAAGCGCAACCATCAACGCCAGGGCCGCGCCAATCGCAATCCACAACCAACGACGGCTGGCGGATGTGCGCTTTTGCGATAAAGGCTTGCTTCTCTTACGAGGTCTGGCAGTTGCTTTTCGGGCCATATGAAACACCTGATATGGGTATGTTTTTGATGGATCCAACCGCCTTATCACGGCCGCCCGGCCGACTTCGAGCATCGGGCTTTGGAGGAGTGACAAAGGGGGTTGATGCAACAAGGCCGCCGCAAGAGAGAGCGGCGGCGGGAGCCAAAGTATAGCACATGTTCATGCATTTCTCATAAAAAAGTGATGTAGCTCATATACAAATGCGCCAATGCTGTTACAATAATCACAGAGAAAACACAAAGCCCAGGCAAGTGGATGGCGGCGAGAAAAAAGCGCCGCGTCAGGCTCTGTCGCGCGGCCGTCGCGCCGTCTATCGTCGCTTCTCGAAAGGAGATACGCATGACCACCGACACCATCTTACAACGGTTGCAAGAGCTCGAATTCACGCGCGACTTGGAACCAGACCAACTGGAAAAACTGGCCAAGGTCTCGGCCTTGGTCCAATTCGACGAGGAACGAGTCATCTTTCGGGAGCAGGATGTGGGGGAATACATTTATATCATCGATGAGGGCAAGGTGGCGTTAGAGATCTATGCGCCCGGTCGCGGCCGCACAACCATTCTCACCCTGGGGCCGGGCGAACTGCTGGGATGGTCATCCATCTTTCCCGGCTCGCGCAAAACCGCCGGCGCGCGGGCGATGACGCCCGTGAAGGCCATCGCCATGAACGCCGCACAATTGCGCGAGATCATGGATGAGGATTGCATGCTGGCATCGGCCATTCTATGGCGGGTTTCCAGCGTCATCGCCAGCCGGCTCAAGGCCACCCGCTTACAGCTCCTCGACATCTTCGCCCACTCATCGTAAGCACGCACTCCGGCTCTTCATTATCGACACCCGAACTCCCATTTCCCAGGAGGCACCATGACCGAACTGACGCCCGACATCGGCGCTTATGTCAGCATTGACAAGGAGGCGCTGGAAAGCATCTTTCGGGGCCTAAAGCAGGAAGGCTACACCCTGATTGGCCCCACATTGGGGGAAGGCGCCATTGTTTACGACGAAATCGATGGCATGGACGATTTACCTATTGGCTGGACCGACCGACAAGAAGCCGCCACCTACCGGTTGCATCGCCGCGATGACCAGGCCGTCTTTGGCTATGTTGTGGGGCCGCACTCGTGGAAACGTTTTCTCTTTCCGCCGGTGCAAAAACTAATGACCATACGAAAACAAAACGGTTCATTCTCAGTGGAGCCTCATGTGGAGGAGCCGCCCCGATATGCGTTCATCGGTGTGCGCGGCTGCGAGCTGCAGGCCATTCACATTCAGGACCGAGTGTTTCTCGGCGGCCCTTATCAAGACCCGGACTATAAGGCCAGGCGTCAATTGGCTTTTGTCCTCGCGGTGAATTGCACCGAGCCCGGCGCCACTTGTTTTTGCGCCTCGATGGACACCGGCCCAAAGGCGGGGCCGGGCTTCGACTTGGGTTTAACCGAATTGGATGACGTTTTTGTGATCGAAGTCGGCTCAGAAATGGGCAGACGCATTATGAGCGGCGTTCGGTGGCGACCAGCCGGCGCGTTTGAGTTGCAAACCATGCGCGAACGCCTGACTCAGGCCGAAAAAAGCATGGGCCGCCATATGGACATCTCCGACCTACCCGCCTTGCTCTACCAAAATTTGGAGCATCCGCGCTGGGACCAGGTGGCCGAACGTTGTCTTTCATGCGCCAACTGCACCATGGTCTGCCCAACCTGTTTCTGCAGCGACGTGCAAGAGGTGAGCGATCTGCTTGGTGAGACCAATGAGCGGGTGCGAGTATGGGATTCTTGCTTCTCGCTCCAATTTTCTCATGTCCATGGCGGCAATATCCGCCCACACGTGCGCTCTCGCTATCGCCAATGGATGACCCACAAGCTGGCCTCGTGGGTGGACCAGTTTGGGACGTTGGGATGCGTGGGCTGCGGCCGCTGCATCACCTGGTGCCCCGTCGGCATTGACATCACCGAAGAGATCACCGCCATCCGAGGGGAGGTGTGAAAATGTTGGACTTTATGAACCCATCGACATTAAGCGAAACCATGTCTCGAACCTACCCCATGCTCATGCATCCGGCGCGAATTACCAGGATCCGCGAGGAGGCTTACGCTATCGCCACCTATGAACTCGCGTTCGAAGATGAAAGCGTCCGTTTGAGTTATCACTTTCAGCCAGGACAGTTCAATATGCTTTACCTGCCCGGCATTGGCGAAGCGCCCATCTCGCTCAGCTCCGATCCCGCTCAACCGGGCGTCATGGGTCACACCATCCGCTATGCAGGCAACGTGACGCAAGCCATCGGACGCTTGCAAGTGGGCGATGTGATCGGCGTGCGCGGGCCTTATGGACAGCCGTGGCCTATCGATCAGCTACGCGGGCAAGATGTATGCATCGTGACCGGCGGCATCGGTCTGGCGCCATTGCGGCCGGTCATTTACGCCATTTTGCAACAGCGCCAAGATTTTGGACGGGTGTTCTTGCTATATGGCGCTCGCACTCCGGCCGATATGCTTTACACCGATGAATTTGAAGCGTGGGAAAAGCGCGACATTCGCGTGTTGCAAACCGTGGATAGGGCCGCCCCCACCTGGAAGGGTCATGTAGGCGTGGTGCCAATGCTCTTCTATCACATTCGTTTGGATCCGCGAAAGACGGTGGTGCTAACTTGCGGCCCCGAGATCATGATGCACTTTGTGATCTACGAGGCATTGGCGCGACGCATTCCCAAAGAGCGAATTTTTGTGTCGTTGGAAAGAAACATGAAATGCGGCATCGGGTTGTGCGGCCATTGCCAGCTGGGACCCACATTCGTGTGCAAGGATGGCCCTGTCTATCCTTATGCCGCCATCGAGCCTTTCTTTGCGGTGGAGGATTTTTAAATGAGCACCCAAAAGACGAAGCGAGCCGAACCAAGCAAACCCAAATTAGCCGTGTTCAAGTTTGCATCTTGCGATGGCTGCCAGTTGTCATTGTTGGATGCGGAGGAAGCGCTGTTGGACGTGGCCGGCGCGGTGGAAATCGCCTACTTTGTCGAAGCGCGCGACCGGCGCCTTTCCGGCCCTTACGACGTCACTCTGGTCGAAGGCTCTATCTCCACGCCTGAACAGGCGAGAGAAATACGCGAGATTCGGCGTCAGTCAAAATACCTCATTGCCATCGGCGCCTGCGCGACCGCGGGCGGGATTCAGGCCCTGCGCAATTGGCGCGATGTGGACGAATTCATCAACATCGTATACGCGCATCCGCAATACATCGACACGTTGGCCACATCCGTCCCCATCAGCGACTATGTACAGGTTGATTTCGAGCTGCGCGGATGCCCCATCAACAAACACCAGTTGCTCGAAGTCATCACCTCGCTGCTCATAGGTCGCCAACCGCGCACGCCCACCCATAGCGTTTGTATCGAGTGCAAACGGCGCGCCACGCCCTGCATCATGGTCACGCAGGGAACGGCTTGTTTGGGGCCGGTGACGCAAGCGGGTTGTGGCGCCATTTGTCCAGCTTACAACCGGGGATGTTATGGATGCTACGGCCCCATGGAAGCGCCCAACACCGAATCCCTGGGCCTGCACTTACAAACGTTGGGAATGGGCGCGGACGAGATTTCTCGACTCTATCGCGGCTTCAGCGGTTACGCCGAGGCCTTTCGACTGGCCAGCGACCGCTTCGAGGAGGTGACGGCATGACAACGCAACGGATCAAAGTGGATTACATGGCTCGCGTCGAAGGCGAAGGCGCGTTGGATATTGTGGTGGAGGATGGTCAAATCACCCATCTCGAGTTGCGCATCTTCGAACCCCCGCGCTTTTTCGAAGCCTTCTTGCGCGGGCGCGGGTATCAAGACGCCCCCGACATCACCGCGCGCATCTGCGGCATTTGCCCTGTGGCCTATCAGATGAGCTCGACGCATGCCATGGAAAAGATTTTAGGCATCGAGATCTCGCCCGAGATCCGAACACTGCGTCGCCTGCTCTATTGCGGCGAATGGATCGAAAGCCATGCGTTGCATGTCTACTTGCTTGCAGCGCCCGATTTCTTGGGCTATGAGAGCGCCATCGCCATGGCCGCGACGCCCGAGCTCAGACCCATTGTTGAACAAGGGCTGCGTTTGAAAAAAATCGGCAACGATTTACTCGCTCTTTTAGGAGGCCGCGAAATCCACCCGGTCTCGCCTTGCGTGGGCGGCTTCTATAAGGCCCCTCGCAAACGTGAACTGATGAGCCTGAAAGCTGATTTGGAATGGGGTTTGCAGGCCGCGCTAGACACAGTGAAATGGGCGGCGGGTTTGGATTTCCCGCAATTCACCGCGGATTACGAATTTGTCTCGCTCTCACATCCCGACGAATATCCGATGAATGAGGGCCGAATCATCTCCTCCAAGGGCCTGGACATCCCAATGGAAGCGTATGAAGAATTCTTTATCGATGAACACGTGGCTCACTCCAACGCGCTGCACGTTTTGCGAAAAGGCGGAGGCAGTTACTTTGTTGGCCCCTTGGCGCGAGTCAATCTCAATGCCGAACAGTTGTCGCCCTTGGCGCAAAAGGCGCTGAGCGACTGCGGCATTCCCTTCCCCAACAATAATCCCTTCGTTAGCATCGTGGCTCGGTCCATCGAATTGGTGCACGCATACGAAGAAGCCCTGGACATTATAGAGCATTACCAGCGCCCCGAACCGAGCCGGATCACAGCGCCTCCTCGAGCAGGATCAGCCTCGCATATCACCGAGGCCCCACGCGGGATGTTATATCATCGTTATCGCCTGGACGAAAACGGCATCATTCAGGAGGCCCGCATCGATGCGCCCACCACGCAAAATCTGCGGCGCATGGAGGATGATTTGTGGGCGTTCGTTCCAACGGTGCTCGACCTCTCGGAAGAGGAGGCCACCCTGCGTTGTGAGCAGTTGGTGCGCAATTACGATCCTTGCATCTCTTGCGCCACCCACTTTCTCAAGCTGAATATCACTCACTCAGGGCGCGCGGCCAGCTAAATCCTGTTGAAACCGTCAGATGAGCGGGCGGAGGCGAGATAGGACGCTCACCCTCCGCCCGCTTGCTCTTTTTCAATGTTCCTCGAGCTCGCCGCCAAAGCAGACGAAGACATGCGCTCCAACATGAGCGTTTCGACCTCATGAGCCATCTGACGGGCCGTAAAATGGCGGCGAGCCATTTCCTGCGCTGCGCGTCCCATCTTTTGGCGAAGCGCCTCATTCGCCAAGAGATGGGCCACGCGACCGGTTAGGGCGTCCAAATCGCCCACAGGAACGACGAACCCCGTGCGACCGTTCTCCACAGTCTCTTCCGCTCCCGCCGTGTTGGTGCGCACCACCGGTACGCCCATCATCATGGCCTCCACCACCACCAGGCCAAAACCTTCGACATCGGAGGGAAAGACCAAGACATCGGTGGCCGCATAAACTTGGGCCATATTTTCGATAAATCCTGGCATGGCGAGTCGTCCGGTGGCCAACAAGGGACCGGCCATTGATTCCAGCGCCTGTTTGTAGTTCGGCGGCGCGCCGGCTGGCAGATCGCCACAGATGAGAAAACGAGCGCGAGGAAAACGAGAGGCCAGTCGGTGAGCCATATGAATAAAGAGATCATGGCGCTTGTTGGGCGCAAGCGAGGCCGCCGCGGTCACAACCGCGGCGTCTTGCGGCCATCCCAAGGCCGCGCGAAAGGCCGAGCCATCCGCATCGAGGTTCATTCGCTCCAGGGGAACGCCGTCCGGGATGACTCGAATTTTGTTCGGGAAAGCCAACGACCGGGCCGCCGCAGCCGACACGCACAACACGCGATCGCTTAGATAATAGGCCAATCGCTCAGATAGGCCCGGGTGACGCTCGCGGCGAACGTGCCACCACATAGGAATGCCCGCGCGCCGCGCAGCCAACCCTGCGTAGATGGCCGCGCGCGTGCTGTTGGCATGAATGCCCAGAGCGCCGCGCGCGCGGGCGAGTTGCGCCAGCATGTTGGCGTCGCGTAGCAATAGCGGCCACAGGGCGCGCCTGGCCAACTTGATCATTCGTCCTCTTCGCCGCGCCAGTCGCAACCAGGGCGCAGCAGGGGGCAAAACCACGGTTTCGACTCCGGCGGCCCGAACCCGACGCGTCAGTTCGCCCCCGCCCGGGGCAACAAAAAGGGGCCGAATCTGTTTCAGCCGCGTCATCAGCCACAATAAAACCCGTCCCGCGCCATAAAAGCGAAAGTCATTCGCTTCATAAAAAATAACCAGGGGTTTATCCGTGGAAAACGACTCCGGAGGCATGAGATGATCAAAGCGCGGGCGATGAGAGGACGGCCCGTCAAGCGATCCGGCAACTCATCGCCCGCCTTGGCGAGCAAAATCAGCCTTGCGGCCCCGCGGCCACGACCTCGGCCGCGACTTCGTCTTCGTATTGTTTGAAGTTCTCCCGAAACATCGCGGCCAGCTTACGCGCTTGTGCATCGTAGGCGTCGACATCGGCCCATGTCTGACGTGGGAAAAGCACCTGATCGGGCACATCTGGCACATGTTTGGGCACATGAACGCCAAAAATGGGATCTGGCGTGGTTTCGGTCTCGTCGAGACGCCCGCTCAAGGCCGCGGAAACCATGGCTCGGGTGTAGGCGATGGGCATGCGGCGTCCCTGGCCGTAAGGCCCGGCCGTCCAGCCGGTGTTCACAAGCCACACATTGACCTTATGCTTTTCTATCTTTTCACCCAGCATTTTCGCGTAGACGAAGGGGTGCAAGGGCAAGAAGGGCGCGCCAAAACAGGCGCTAAAGGTGGCCTGCGGTTCGGTCACCCCGCGTTCGGTGCCCGCCACTTTGGCTGTATAACCGCTAATAAAATGATACATGGCCTGTTCGGGCGTTAGCTTGCTAATGGGCGGCAACACGCCAAACGCATCGGCCGTGAGAAAAATGATATTGCGCGGATGCCCACCCAGACCATCGCGGGTGGCGTTGGAAATATGGCTGATGGGGTAAGCCGCGCGCGTGTTTTCTGTTAGAGAATCGTCGTTGAGATCAATGCGGCGAGTGTGTGCGTTGTAAGCCACATTTTCCAAAATGGTGCCAAAACGGCGAGTGGTCTCATAGATCTCGGGCTCGGCTTCGGGCGAAAGCCGGATGACCTTGGCATAACAACCGCCTTCAAAGTTGAATACGCCTCGCTCGCTCCAGCCATGCTCGTCGTCGCCGATTAAAGTGCGATTTGGGTCCGCGCTGAGCGTGGTTTTGCCTGTGCCCGAAAGGCCAAAGAAGATGGCCACATCGCCATCTGGCCCGAAATTGGCCGAACAGTGCATAGGCAACACCCCGCGTTGAGGCATAAGATAATTCATCACCGAAAAGATGGATTTCTTGATCTCGCCGGCATAAGCCGTGCCGCCGATAAGGATCATGCGTTCGGCGAAATTAAGAATGATGAACGCCTGTGAGTTGGTTCCGTCCTCTTCTGGGGTGGCCGTAAAACTGGGAACCTGAATGACGGTGAACTGAGGGATATGGCGCATCAGTTTATCGCGATCAAACTCGCGAATAAACATATTGCGAGCAAAAAGATTATGCCACGCAGTTTCGGTGACAATGCGAATGGGCAGACGGTATTCGGGATCGGCGCCCGCGTAACAATCTTGAACAAAAACCTGTCGTCCCTCCAAATAGGTGAGCATTTTCTCCTTCAAACGTTGAAACGCCTCGCGCTCAAAGGGGCGATTGACGTCTCCCCACCAGATTTTATCTTCAGAGGAGGATTCGCGCACGATGAAACGATCGTTGGGAGAACGACCAGTGTGTTGGCCCGTGCGCACCACCAATGGCCCCAAATGCACGGTGACGCCTTCACGATTGCGTACAGCCGTATCATACAGTGCGGGACTGGGGAGATTCCACCAAGCCGCCCACAGGTTGCGCAATCCATGATTTTCCAGTCCATAATGACTGGCGGCCGCGCCAAATTGATGTACGTCTTTCATTGTCAGATATTCTCCTAGGGTCGAGAGATTGAAAAATGAATGATGGCTATTGCGTATTGCGAATCCCGCCGCTTCTATCCTTGGCCGGCCAATAACCGACGTCCGTTGTCTTCAAAAACATCGTCTTGCGCAATGAGGCGCGCGCGTTTTTTACGAACCTTTTTCGCTGATGACGGGAAAAACGCATGACATGGGTCACCATATCTCAATGCGATAGTCGGCCAAAACGCAGTCGAGACGGGATTCTTCGAGACCGGTTACAGCTTTTTCCAACAGTCCGTGAGCATAACCCGCATCGGTGGACACCGTAACGA
This sequence comes from Chloroflexota bacterium, assembly GCA_013151415.1. GTDB lineage: Bacteria > Chloroflexota > Anaerolineae > J102 > J102 > JAADII01. The sequence goes on along the minus strand of JAADII010000158.1, from coordinate 14,070 downwards.
TGGCGATGACCGCGCGCCGCCAACTCTCGTGCGCGTCCACTTCGGCCGCGGCCAGGTTATAGTCGCGACGCAACCGGGCAATGATCGATTTGACCACGCGTCGCTTGTCTTTTAGCGACGCGTTGCCGGGCATGTCGAGGTCTATGATAGCAGAGCCAATAACCATGATCAATAATGCACAATTGTCGATTGAACGTCGACGCGTTCTTTCAACGAACGCGGACGGGCGAGCCAGTCGGGGTTGGCATAGATCTCGCGCTGTAAACGCTGCGCAAGCTCGATTTCCTCGGCCGTGAGATCGCCCTCTTCAAGCTCCATGTCGAGCGCCGAGGTGAGGCCGTCGATAAGCGCGACGGCGGCTTCCCAAAAACTGACATGCCGCCCCATGACCGCCTCCAATGTCGTCGCGCGAGCGCTCACCGCTTCTCGCAAAGCGAGACGTTCTGCAGGGGAAAGAGCGAGCGCCTCGACCAATCGCGTCACATCCCCTTGCAAAGGCAAGGAGCCATGTTGCAAAATGTAACCCGCGCGACGACTTTGCGCCGAGCCGATGATTTTCTTGCCCGCGACCAAAATCTCATATGCGCTGGGAACCTCGAAACAGACCGCGCTCACATCGGGGCCGGCCCGCTGAGAAGCGGGCGCTTTCACCGCGTCCACGCCCAATCGCTGCAAACCCAACACCAACCCCTGACTGATGCGATTATAAGAGTCGAGCACCGCGCCCGCCAACCTGGGTTCATCTTTTGGCCCGGCGATACTATATGTCAACTCATCGATGTGCAAAATCGCGCGACCGCCCGTTGGACGCCGGACCAAATCGTACCCAAGCTCTCGAACGCGAGCCAGATCGATTTCAGACAACGCTTGATGCCGACCCAAGGAAACCGTTGGGGGGCGCCATTGGTAAAATCGTAAGGTGGGGGGGCTGTGGCCCGACGCACTCATGAGCGCGATGGCCTGATCGACCGCCATATTCCAAGCGCCGGACGCAGGCTGGGTGATCACGAGCCGCCAGAGAGCGGGGCGTCCACCATTCATTGCACAATCGCGGGGATCTCACGAGGCCCAACAAATACAGCGGCGCCAGACTGATCACAATAAGGGCGTTTGAGAACGGCCAAAGCCAAAGGCCCGCGCCGGGGCGAGACAGCGGCCGAGGTAATCTGGCCGATGGGTTTGCCATCCAAATAAACGGGAAGAGGAGCCTCGACCGGCTCCTCGAGCGCCAGCTGCACCAAACGCCGCGTCACCTTGTCGTAGGTGATCTGGCGAGCAATGATTTCCTGACCGGTGTAGCAGCCCTTGTTTTCCGCCACCGTCCATGCCAGCCCCACCTCCAGGGGGTTGTAATCTTCGCTTAGCTCGCGATCCGCTTCGGGCAAACGCGCTTCAATACGCATCACCTCGCGCGCGGCGTCTGTCAATGAAACGGCCCCTTGGGCCTCGAGCCAGGCGACGAGTTCATCGGTGGCGTCGGCCGACGCCACCAGTCGGAGTCCTCGTCCCATTAAGCCATTGCGACCAATCACCCAAAGCCTTCCACCGCCCCACATCATTTGCACTGCGTCATCGCGATGAAGAGGATGCAAACCCAACTTGTGCATTACCTCATCCACGCCAACGCCTTCAATATCCACCTGGTGAACGCGTGCGCTTTCATCGCGAACCGACACCTTATCCATGAAAAAGATTTTCCCTTGCAGCATGGCCGTGGTGCTGGCGGCTCGTCCCGCCAGTGTCGTGGCCGCAATGCTGTCCCCCTCATCCAGCAAGGTCAGAACATCCAAAATACGCGCGGTGGGCGAAGTGAGCACAGTGGTCACCGCACGCGTGGGTGTGAGTAAACGCACGTCGTTGGTGCTCTGTCGTTGCAAGAAGTCGGCGCGGTCGTCTCCGCTGATGCGAATAAAACCAGGATTCGGCCAGCGATAATAAACCACGCCCGCGTGGGCCATGTTGTATGCCGATGAAATGGAAGGGGAAACAGGCATAGCTGGAGATGCAATGCAGAGGAGGATATGCGCGCATTATACGCGATGCGATGGTAAAGGTCAATTGCGCGGCGTCGTTTTCGCCAGCTCATCACCCGCGCCATGAGGCGCGTCTCGTCCTTGCCATCTCTTGACAGATATGTTACATTGTATATGATTGATATATCTCTAATATATCACAAGATCAACATCCATTTCCACCGGATGCGGGATGGGAATCCGCCCGCGCCGCCTCTCTTCATTCTCGAAAGGAGGAAAATCATGCAAACTCGTCGATCTCCTGTGTGGCTCATTCTGGGAGGGCTGGTTTTGCTGGCGTTAGTCGCGACTGCGTGCGCGCCGCCCGGAGCCGCGCCGAAGGAGGAAAAACCCGTCATCAAGCTGGCCGAGAATCCCTGGTCGGGCTCGGCCGCGAACGTGGCCGTGGCCAAGATTCTGCTGGAGGAGCAGCTCGGTTATCCGGTGGAGGTGGTCACGGTGGATGAAAACGCGCAGTGGGCCGCGCTGGCAAGCGGCGACCTGCACGCCAGCCTGGAGGTGTGGCCGTCGGGACATGCGGAGAATGTGGCCGAGTATATCGAGGGTCAAAAAGTGGTGGAAAACGGCGGCTTGCTCGGCCCGGTGGGCAAAATCGGTTGGTACACCCCCAAGTACATGGTGGACCAATATCCCGCCTTGGCCACATGGGAAGGGTTCAAGGATCCTGAGCTGGCCAAGCTTTATGCGACGGCCGAGACCGGTGACAAAGGGCAGTTTCTGGCCGGCGATCCCAGTTGGGTGCAATATGAAGACCAAATCATCCCCAACCTGGGTCTAAACTTGCAGGTGGTCGTGGCCGGCTCGGAGGAGGCGCTGCTGGCCGCGCTGGACGCGGCGTATAGCCGACAAGACCCCATCCTGTTTTATTTCTGGACGCCCCACTCGGTTCACGCCAAGTATGAATTGCATGAGGTGGAATTGCCCCCATATAGCGATGAATGTTATGCCAAGGCCGACCAAGGCGGCATCGATTGCGGCTATCCGCCTGATGAGCTTTTCAAGATTTTCTGGGCCGGGCTGAAGGATTACGCGCCGGACGCCTACACGTTCCTCAAGAACTTCAATTACACCACCGAAGACCAGATCCAGATGATTGCCGATATCGAGTTGGAGGACAAATCGGCCGAAGAGGCCGCGCGAGCCTGGATCGAGGCCAACGAGGCCACCTGGAAGGCCTGGTTGCCTTGATGGCGCGGATTGAGGAAAACAGATAAAGCGAAAAGGGAGCGCGGAAGAAAGGATTTCCGCGCTCCCCTTCTCTTAGCGAGATTACGATGCTTTCAGACCAAGGGAGGATTGAGCGGCGCGGTGATTTCGATGTGGACTCCTCGCCCCGGCTGTGAGCTAAGGCGCAGTCGGCCCCCAATGATGGAGGCGCGCTCGTACATGTTCAAAATGCCGTATGTCTTGCGCGCCAGCAATTCTTCGAGGGTGGGAATGGACTGAAAACCCTGGCCATCATCTTGAATGCTTAGATGGATGAGTCCATCGGGTGAAGGAGCGTCTCGAGAGGGAAATGACATACGAATGCACACTTGCCGGGCGCGGGCATGTTTTTCCACGTTCCACAGCGCTTCTTGCAAAATGCGAAATAGCATGTCTTCGGTCTCCGAAGACAATGGGGCCTGTTCATTGCCGCTGATGACCACGTCTACAGCGATCCCGGTATGGCGAGCGAATTGCTCGGCATGGGCGCGGATCGCGTCGGCCAAACCCAACACATCCAAAGCCGCGGGACGTAGATCTTCACAGATGCGGCGCACATCGTTCATGGTCTGCTTCAACCACTGAGCCGATTCCTGCAAACGCAGGTCAACCACTTCGGGAGGAAGCTGACGATGGTTCTTGATATGGCGGTAAACAATGTGCATGTTTTGAATGATGTTGTCGTGCAAATCGCGAGCAATGCGTTTGCGCTCTTCCTCACGGGTGTATGTAAGGTCCTTGTAAAGGTGTTCGAGCTCGCGCTCTCGTTGTTGCAAGCGGCTCAATAGTTGCAGATTTTCGATGATCAATGCGGTTTGCCGGGCTACGGTTTTGAGGATGTTTTTGTCTTCATCGGTGAAGGGTTCACCGTCGAGTTTTGGCCCCAAGATAAGCGCGGCGAGCCGGGTTCCTGATGCAACCTCATCGGAAAAATGAACCGGCAGCCACAAACGAGCATGAGCATGGCGCAGCAAGGCGCGCTCGCGCTCATTGAGGGCGGTGATGGGCGTCCAACCGCGCAGCGTGAGGTTGTCGACCGGGGCATCGAAATGGCTCAAAGCCTGAAAAAGAGGGCTGCTCAACGAAAAAGACGCGCCGGAAAAACGCGCAAGCTTGCAATCGGACGGTGCAAGAGCAAAAAGCTGGGCCTCGTCGCTCGATGCGGGGGTGGGGAGAAGCAAATAAGCGCAATGCAAATGCATGCTTTTGGTGATGTTTTCCAGCAAGACTTCGGCCAACTCTTGCGGGTGTTTGGCCTGTCTCAGCCGATTTCCGGTTTGCTCCACAACCGAGTGATAGTCATACCATCCGCCGTAAAATAGCCGGTCCACCTGGCGCTGCAAAAAGCGATGTAAAGGCGTGAAAAACACAGCCAATAAAACCGCAGAAATCGTGGCGATGGGCAAGACAAGGTTTGGACTCTGGGGAAGCACCGCGTTGAGAAACCAAAAAAGGCCTGCATAAAGCGCGGCCACCAGGCAGAAGAGCAAAACATGAGCCAGAGTTCGGTTGAGAAACCAGTCCACCGCGCCCAATTCACCGCTGTGTAAGGCATAAGCCACGGCAAGTGGGAGAAAGATGAGCGAAAGGAAGAGCCATTCAGGCGAAACGAGCGGAGAGGCGCCGAGCAATAATGGGAGAAAGTAGAACATGAGCATGGGCAAAATGCTCACCGCCACGCCCGCGGCGATGACGCGGCGCCGCTGCCGCACCCGAGGCGGCGCGTCGAACCATCGCCACACAAACAGACCAAAGGCCAAGAGCATGGTCGCAACAAAGAAAAACGCGCGCAAACGCGACCATAAGGCGTCTGAAAGGAGATAAGGTCGTTGGCCCAGCGCCCACCCAAGCACATATTGAATGCTTAGAACAACAGCTGCAATATAAGCGATTTGCACAAGGCGCTTCACGTAGCGCGCATCGCGACGCAACGGGTAGAGAGAAAAGAAATGAAGCGTGACCGGAGCCACAAAGATGTAACCCAAATAATAAAGCGGATCCACCCAGCGCACCGTATAGACGGCCAAACTTCCGCTGGCAAGCACCAACGCCACAAGTTGGTCGAGCAGAAAAAACAGCCGGATGATCTTATGCCCAGGGCTGAACAACCACAAAATTGTGGCCACAGCCCAATAAAAGAACGCGACCAATAAAGGAGCCAGATTTCGAGCGCTTTCTTGCCACAAGGGCTTGGGCGCCAGGGCGCTCACCACCAGCACTTCCCCATCGCGACGCAAGGTCCACGAGTTGGTTTCGCCAACGCGCACCCCGTGATACAAACTCGCGGCTTTAACCCAAGGCGTTTCACCAACCGCGAGCGCTTGATCCCCCGACAACCAACCCAATTCAGCAAAAAAGCCGTCATTCGCCACCCCCCGAACCACCCCGGTGCGCGGTTCGATTTCTACGCCGGGGTAAGGAAACCAAACGCGAAAAAATACGGCGTAACCGATGAAAAGTAAAACGCCAATATCAAGAAGAAGGAAGGGGAAGTGTCGAACGAAGGACGATTTGATGCGCAAGAGAACTCCTATGCATCTTTAATATTTCATTCGACCAACGCCTCAATACATGGTGTGGATCGTCCGAAGGTCGAAGAGAGCGGCGCGCTTGAGCGTGGTGGCGCAAAATTTCGGCCACCATATATACATCGGCGCCCCATCTTCGCGCTATTCGTCGGATACGAGCGCGAGCGTCGCTATCATGATGCGCGCGAGCAAGCAACACGCGAATCGAGCCGCTCACCGATGAGGGCGCCTGTTCTTCGATGAAAAAGATGGGCAATGTACGCTTTCCAAGAGCCAAGTCGGAGAGAGGCTCTTCAGTGAAAAAACCATTAAAATCGTTTACCAGCTGCAAAGCTACGCCCACATTATAACCAAATTCGTAATAACGAGCCAAGGCTTTTTCATCGTCCATTGCGCATAGCGCCCCGCCTTGAACAGCAAGGCCCAAAAAAGCGCCCGACTTCTCGCGAACATGTCGCCAATACGAGTCTGCGGTCGCGACGCCGCTCTCTGCAAGATCCAGATGTTGCGCTCCGGCCATAACCGCCATGGTCTGGTTGAAACGCCAAAGCAACGCTAAACGTTGAGCAGGGGTCAACTTAGAGGCTGCATGATTCAGGGCCAGATTAGCGACAGCGATGCATCCGGTCGCCAAATTGATAAGATATGCCGCTGGGTGCGGCGCTCCATCCATGGCCCGGTGATGCCCATCCTCCACATCGTCAAGAATCCGCGCCGCGGTGCGCAAACCATGCCAGGCGGCGGCAACAGGTATGGCGCGAGCATTCTCGGCGCCCGCGGCCTCACAGGCTTTCAGGGGCAGAGTAAGCACCCTGGCATCGGCTTCAGCCACCCTGTGGTGAACCTGAGAAAGACACTGGGCGTAATTCGGCTCAACCGGCGCTGAAGCAATGATGTTATCAAGATATTGTAGGACGCTGTGTAAAGCCGGGTCCATCAAACAGAACGCAAAACGGGGTGAGCGGGCTTGATAGCAGGCCAGAAAATATCCGTAGGAGCCGAATATTTCAAAGCCTGGTTCAGCTCGACTTCGTCGCCCTCTTGAAGCATCTCCAGAACCTCAAGAATGGCCTCTAATTCAGCATCGTTCAAAACAATGTCGTGCTGCGACAGCGATACGTGAAGATCGTTTTGCAGCTGATGCCGAAACTGGGGATCGTGCACCAATTTGTAGATGACTGTGGATAGGTCTTTCATGGTGATGGCAACTCCTTTTGCACTGGTCATGGTGTGAAACAGGATTCGAATTGAGTGGATTTGCGCGCCGCCGCCTGGCCATGAAGCTACCGCCTTACACCTCATGACAAAATGCGAGCTACTGAAATCAGGAGGGAAACCAGCGCTCTAGCAATTCTTTGAGCGCAGTCTGATCGAGCTCGCTTTTATCGAAGAATGCATCCGCACCAGACATGAGAGCTCGTTGCGAGATGAACTGTGTATTGTAGGCGGTGTAAAGAATGATACGAATTTCCGGCAAATGCTCTTTGATGCGTTTGGCAGCCTGAATGCCGTTGACTTCAGGCATGGCCACATCCATGAGAATCACATCCGGTCGCAAGCGTCTGGCATTCCGAATGGCCTGCTCACCGTCTTGCGCCTTGCCGATGACTTGCCAACTCAGATGGTTGTTGATCATCTCATCGAACGCATTTTGGGAAGGGAGATGATCATCGACGAGCAAAAAACGAACCGTCATATCAAACGTAGAAGGAAACTCCAATTCAAGAAGGTTGCATATCGGGCTGATAGTGTTTGGCCGAGAAACCCGTCCATGCAACTGCGACGAGGAAGATGCCCGCAGCCGCGACATAGAAGATGGACGAAACCGCGTAGGTCATCAAAGCGCGGCCGGCCAATCCGGCGGCAATGGGCAAAGCCAAAGTGACCACGGCCTCCAAGGTCGAAAAAACGCGGCCTTGCAACATCGGGGGGACCGCTCTCTGCAATCTCGTGACCAGGGCAACCTGGATGAACGGAACGCCCGAACCGAGCAAAGCGGTGAACAGAAGCGCGGTCAATAGGGAGAGGGAAAAACCAAGCCCGACCAGTCCAAAGCACATGATGGCTAATCCGGTAAGGATGGAGCGCGTGTAATGCAGTCGGTCGCCGATGGAGCCTACAACAATATTGCCCAAAAACAAACCAATGGCAATGGTGGAGGCCAGCAAACCAAAACCAGCAACGCCGGCGCCTAACACATCTTTGGAAAACACCGGGAAGATGACGTTCACCGGACTAAGAACCAAATTGATGATGAATGCGAGAGCGGTCAGCACCAGGACTTCTCGACTTGTCAAAATGTATCGTAGTCCATCAAGCAGGTCGCGCCAGATCTCTGAGGGTTGTAGGGTTTTCGACGACGCTTCTTTCTTCTGAGGAAGTCGCACCAATGCAATAGCGACGGCCGCCACCAAGAACGAAATCCCATCGATCAACAACGCCATGGGCGCTCCAAAAGCCACCAGCGCCACGCCGGCCAAACTGGCGCCAACGATGGTGGACACCTGCAAACTCGCCTGCAAAGCGGAATTGGCCGCGGGCAAACTCTCGTTGGGCACTAGTCTTGGCAACAACACCCGAAGTGATGGGCCGTAAATGATGGAAAGGGCGCTCAGAAGCACAATTAAGGCATACAAATGCCAGACTTGAAGCTTGTCCCAGAGAAAAAGCAAATACATCAAGATGAGCAACGCGCCGCGTAAAACATCGCTTGCTATCATAAGGGTTTTCTTATCTGCGCGATCGACAAGAATCCCAGTCAATGGTCCTAACAATTTAGGCAATCCGCCAAGAACCAGCACAGTGGCCGCCGCGGCCGCGGAACCGGTCAATTCCAGCACGAACCACATCAGACCAATGTTCAAAAACGCGTCGCCCAAATAGGATTGCGTTTGACCGGCCCAAAGCACGGCGAAATTGCGATTCCATAACTTGTTGTGTTGTGGCGCTGCTGCCATCTCATTCCTCCTTGTTTCAGTGCATTTAAGGATTCACTGCAAAAGGTTCACTTCAGAACACGCCGGGTGGGCAGAAGCTAGATTTGTTGACCCAACCCTTACTGTAACGCTCTCAGTGATCTCAACGGTGAAACATTTCTTTTAGGAAATCCATTTAAGATAGCTCAAAAATGGGGTACAATGCAACACACAATGCGAATTCGTCCTCTGCGTCTAAGTCTTCAGCTTCGTTGAAACGTGCCACCAAATCTTCCAACTCGGCAACAAAACGGGCGGCTTTTTCAGAATTCATGCGGCACTGTACTAATCGCAAAGTAGCTATGAATGCATGCTTGTGCTCTTCCGGCGCGTTCGACAAGGCCTTGATGAAATTGGTGTGTAAAGAGTCAAGAATAATCTGTGCGCCTAGGATGCGCGCCTGTCGCGGAGACCGCTCGTTGAGAGTTAGTTCGATATCTTGTGCAGCCGCTGCGTAATATATTTCGAGCGCGTCTCCTTCTTGAATCTCTTTGTAAACGTATACAAAACCATTTTCTAGCAGACCATCGATGGCAAACTGCACGCGAGCGCGAGGAAGCCCAAAACGAATAGCTAACTGTTTAGTGGTGCTCGGGCTATTAATGAGAGCGCTCAAAATATCCAGCCCGCCATTTTTAAGAGGATCGATATGTTTTTGTACTGCAGAAGCGTGCTGAATCATAGGCTTAGCAAGTAAGACGGAGTTACTCATGATCACAATCCTCTGGTGAGCAGTTCAAATAAGTGCGAGGATATCTTGTTCCTGCGGGCCAAATCCGGCGACTGCCATGTTGTCAGGATTGAAAACCCGGATAGCCGCATTCTGGACATCCTGAACTTGAACAGATTCAACACCGTTGATGACCAAATCGACGAAAAATTCCTCATTTTGGATGGAGTGCTGACCCATAAGCAGAATATGTTGATGACTATTCTCAAGAACGCGTAAAATTGCGGTTTTGCGCGTCGCCTTGACTCTAGCCAACTCGGCTTCTGTCACGCCATCGCGTTTAATATGTTCGATTTCATCTTGAATCACGCGAAAGACGTCTGCGAGTTGGGCGATATCACAATTCAATTTGATAGCTAAATAGCCTCCTGAGATATAACTAAGCGCATAGGCGTGGACCAAATAGGCCAATTTACGTTTCTCGCGAAGCTCGACAAATAATCTCGACTTGAGTCCTCCGCCCAGGATGTCTGCCAAAAGCTCAATAGCCGGACGCTCCTCCGAGGAGGCCGGCACGCCAAGAAACCCAATCAGCAGATCAACGCGCGGAGACTTGGTGGGAACACTCAAGATACGCGGTTCGGTAACAATGGCGACATCATGAAAAGAACGAGTGGGGCCATTCCACTCACCAAAATAACGCTCGGCCAGCCTGTTGAGGGGCTCCACATCAATAGGCCCTAAAACAACTAAATGGACGCGTTCGGGTATGTAATATGCCTCAATACGCTCCTTAATTTCGTCTACCGTGAAACGTTGGATATTTTCCTTACGGCCAATAACAAAAAGACCTAAAGAACGATTTCCCCAAAATGCATTATCGAGCAATTCGCCTAACACCGAACTGGATGAAAAACGCATGGCGTGTTCATGCAAAATGATAGGGCGTTCATGCTCAACAGCCTCAACTGTCACCGAGGGCCGCTGGATTAGCAGACTCAGCATCTGCAAGGCCGGCTCCACTTGTTCAGGCAAACAAGTGACCACCATCCTGGTGAACTCCTTACTGGTGTAAGCTTCATAGCTCAACCCTACGCTAAGCAAATCCTCATATAGCTCTCGCGTTTTCGGCGCCATATGGGCGGGGTTATACAAAACATGCTCAATATAATGCGCCAATCCGTTTTTATGCACATCCTCATCCTTAGAGCCATGATTGATAAATAGACCAATATTGACGGTTCGCTGTTCAGAGCGTTTGAATTTGATTTGTAAACAATTACTTAATACCGTGCGAACGATGGTTTCTCTTGTCATGAGGAGTTTCTCGTTCTATATAGCCGTATGTGGCGAACCGATGGTTTGGCAATCAGTCCACCGGTTCGCCACATCGTGTCGCTCAGATGCTTACGCCAATGGTGACGGAGACGCTGACGCCCGCTTCTTCGGGGCTGGCGGAGCCGGCTACGTCCGGGGCCGAGCGCAAGGCCTCAACGATTTCATCATCTTTGATGACAAGATTGCCATCTTCATCAAAAGTGAATTGATCGGCGGTCAACGTCTTTTGTTCGGGAGAGCGATTCTCAGCCATTGCACATTACCTCCTGTTGTTGAGCGAGGGTTGAAAAAGGAACAAACGTTAAACGGCGCTAGCGCAGTTTTACCGAATTAAAGAAAGCGTCGAGTCTTTTAGCGGCATATCTGGCGTCTCAACCTTCAAAATATATTTACCATCTAGTTTTCGAGCCGTACTGGACAGTATTTCACGAAATCTTTGAAGAATAGGTTTGGATAAGGAATACACCCCAAGGGGTATGGCTAAGCTCAGATACTTTCCATTTTCCTCCAACATCAAACCTAGACTTACAAGGCCCTCAAGAATCGGTTCGATTTGGCCCGGCTCATATTGGCCGATTTTATACAACTGTCTAATAGAGTGGATTTTATCACATGCCTGATACACTTCTTTGGCCACTCCTCTCAAATAAATGAGTGGCTGCTGCGAGCGCAAACGAAGGTCACACACAATCAACACGTCACCTTTATCCACACTGAAAAGATCACAATTGACGTAATCTTCTTGCCACTCTTCAAGCGCTTGGGCAAAAGGAGCGGTGTACGCATCAACATCTCGTTTTTCTTTGTAAGAAAATGTAAAATAATAGGCCATGTGGGCGATGGCTTCTTTGGGGAGGCCTTCATAAACATGGTAATACGCCGGGAAAGGCTGTACATCTTTGAAACCAAAAGCGTCTGCATAGTCGAAGTTGGGACTAAAGCGTTGCAAGTGCATAGGCCCTACATTTTTGGGCGGGGGTAGGTGGGTTATCAAGGGCACAAGTTCTGTCATACGGCGATATTCTTCCTCGGGCTCGCCGGGAAATCCCCAAAGAATATTCCAATAAGGTCTCACGCCAAATTCTTTGCACCATTTCAATAATTGGATATTTTGCAAAGCGCTGACGCCCTTTCTCATCAATCGCAATACCGGCGTCGATAGGCTTTCAATCCCCGGTTGGATGCTGGTGATGCCCGCTTCTTTCAACAATCGGACATGATGTTTTTGTAAATTGGCTTTCACTTCATAAAATAATTCGATATCACGATTTCTCGACGCCAACTCTGGAATAAAGTTGTTGAAATACCCCATGTCGAGAATATTATCCACCACCGAAATGCTCCAGCCAGGGTACTTCTCTAACAAGGATTCCAATTCCCGCAATGCTCGATCGGGCGACTTGGAGCGATAGGTCAATGATGAGCCATTCAGCCCGCAAAAAGTGCAGTGATGCTTGTCACCCCACCAACAGCCTCGTGAAGTCTCAAACAAGATTCTTCCGCCTTTCTCCGGTTTATCAAACGCTGCTTCCTCATATTGGAGGAAATAGTCGCTATAGTCAGGATATGGGAGTGCGTCGAGCGACTGAGGCTTGGGCGCGTTGGGATACCCTCCATTGACGCCGAAAATACGCTTACTGTCCCGCACATAAACCCCTTCCAAATCACCAACATTATGCCACCGACCCGCCAACGCCTCCTCTACCAATTGTGGAAAGACCAAATCGCCCTCACCCGATACAACCGCATCTACGAACTTGAATTGTTGCAATGTCTCGACGCCCATCACCCCCTCACAATTCGCTCCGCCAAACACAATGTAACGCTCAGGAAAACGTTTCTTTATCCGTTTTGCCAGACTCAACGAAGCCACATGTTGATGAAATACACTTGTGAACCCGATAATGCTAAAGCGATAGGCCGATATAATCTCTAGACATAGATCTAAAAACGCTTCTGCTTTCTCACGGACTCGCAACACCTCCTCGACAAAATCCTCGTTTGCAGATTTCATATAGCGATATATATCCAGGTCTCCCAATATAACCTGTTCAATATAGCTTTGCACATCTTCATGGGTCTGTTGAAACAGTGTATGCGCAAATATCCATTCACCCAAGATTGTGCCCTGATATGCATTGGAAATTTTGGTATACGCTTCAATGCCAATCTCTTCGGCAAAACGAAGCGTCAAATAAAGCACTTCGCTCGCTACATCCAGTCTTGTCAGCCCAGCTTTAAGCAAGCTCAGCCCGATTGAGGGCTGAAGCAACGGTGCAAAAGGCATCGAAACAAGCAGCACATCAACAGACTTTGTTTCCCGGCTGACAGGTTCAGTCGGCGATAACGCATCAAAGGTTTTCATTGCTTCAGAATGAGTGCAAACGAACATGGATGAACGGATGAAATATGGTCGGGATTAAGATTTCATTCAATAGTTGGCAGAGTAGGATAGCCAACCGTCTCACGATTTTCAATATAGCAAGTTGTTCGCATCCCTACAACGATCCCCAGTACAGTTTTTCCCCCTGAACTGCGGTACAGGTCAGGCCTCTTTCACCCGCTCATCCATTCCTCGCGGCGCTCCAACGCCAACAGCACCGCTTCGGTGCGATTCTTCACGCCCAACTTTTGATAGATGTTTCCCACATGAAATTTCACCGTGCGTTCGCTGATGAACAACGCCTGGGCAATGGCCGCATTGCTCGCTCCCTCGACCATCAGCAACAAAACTTCTCGCTCGCGCTCCGTCAATTCCTCTAGCAAATCGCGCTTGGAAACCGATGGCGCTTCCCCCAACGCGGCCGTCTGCAACAGGGCAACGATTTCTCCACTCAAGGGGCGTCCGCCTTGCATTACGGCCTTAATCCCGGCCGCGATGGCCTCCGGCGGCTCTTCTTTGAGCAGATACCCATCCACGCCCGCCCTCAAAAGCCCCATCACCAGGTCCGCGTCTTTATAGGCCGACAGCACGAGAATGCGTAAATGAGAACACTCTTTCTTCACCGCCTCGACCAATGCTTTGGTGCGCATTCCCGGAAGTCGCGCATCCAGCAACAACACTTCGGCCCCGCAGCCCTTGGCCAAGCCCAACGCTTGCAATGCATCCTCGGCCTCGCCCACGATCTCCACATCGCCGTCACGCGCGAGCCACATGCGGGTGCCCGCGCGCACAATGGGATGATCGTCGGCGAGAATCACGCGAATCATGCTTTTATCTATACACATTTTTCGCCTGTATGGCAAATTTGGGCATGGGGGTCGCGTTTTCAGCGCCTCCACCGCCGCGCCCAGCCCTGGGTCATGCGGTCCAGGATCAT
>JAADII010000006.1 GCA_013151415.1 Chloroflexota bacterium | reverse complement strand
TACGCCCGATAATTGAACCCTCCGCCTTGAAAACAGACGAGGGACAACGGAGGTCAGGCTCGACGATGATCTCATCGTCCCATCGTCCCCCTTCAAAGAAGTCGCCACATGAACATGCGTTTGCCATCATTCCGCTTCACCCTGATTGGTCTCGCGGCCGCGACGCTTTGGCTCATGGCCATCCACGCGCAGCCCGACGCCGGCCGCGCCATCGCCATACCCGCATCCACCGACGACTTCGTCATCACCGTCAAGACCGACAACCCGGGCATGTCCTCCGACACCCAATTCACCATCACCACCATCGGCGGCGGCTACAACTACAACGTGGATTGCGACAACGACGGCGTAAACGAAGCCACCGGCGTCACCGGGGACTATGTTTGCGACTACGCCAGCCCCGGCACATACACCATCCGCATCAAAGACAACACCGGCGCCGGCGTAGGATTTCCCAGAATCTATTACTCGCTGGATGCACAGAAGCTCCTCACCATCGAGCAGTGGGGAACGGGAAAATGGACATCCATGGCGCGGGCTTTTCAAGGGGCCATCAACATGACCATGAACGCCACCGACGCACCCGACCTCTCCAATGTCACCGATATGGTCCGCATGTTCTTGGACGCCCGGGCTTTCAACGGAGACATCGGTGGGTGGGATGTCTCCAACGCCACCAATATGAGCCAGATGTTCGCATACGCGACGGCCTTCAACCAAGATATCGGCGCATGGGACACCTCCAACGTCACCGATATGTTCGGTATGTTCGAAGGTGCTAAGGCCTTCAACCAGGACATCGGCGCTTGGAATGTCTCCAACGTCACCGATATGGGCGGCATGTTCGCAGGCGCTACGGCATTCAATCAGGACATCGGCGCTTGGGACACTTCCAACGTCACCGATATGTCAAGGATGTTCACATACGCTACGGCATTCAATCAGGACATCGGCGCTTGGGACACTTCCAACGTCACCGATATGTCAAGGATGTTCGCAGGCGCTACGGCATTCAATCAGGACATCGGCGCTTGGAATGTCTCCAACGTCACCGAAATGAACAGCATGTTCGCAGGCGCTACGGCATTCAACCAGGACATCGGCGGCTGGGATGTCTCCAACGTCACCATTATGGCCGTAATGTTCGCCGACGCTACAGCCTTCAATCAGGACATCGGCGCTTGGAATGTCTCCAACGTCACCGATATGGGCGGCATGTTCGCAGGCGCTACGGCATTCAATCAGGACATCGGCGGCTGGGATGTCTCCAACGTCACCTATATGGGCAGCATGTTCGGAGACGCTGTGGCATTCAACCAAGACATCGGCGCTTGGGACACTTCCAACGTCGTCTCTATGAGATGGATGTTCAACAACGCTAAGGCCTTCAACCAGGACATCGGCGCTTGGGATGTCTCCAACGTCACCGATATGGCGTACATGTTCGCAGAGGCTGCAGCATTCGACCAAGACATCGGCGGGTGGAATGTCTCCAACGTCACCAATATGGCGAGCATGTTCGGAGGCGCCGCGACCTTCAATCAGGACATCGGCGCTTGGGATGTCTCCAACGTCACCAATATGAGCAACATGTTCTACAACGCCGCGGCCTTCGACCAGGACATCGGCGGCTGGAACGTGACCTCCCTCGCCGACGCCACCGATATGTTCCTCGGCGCCAAGCTCTCCACCGCCAATTACGACGCCCTGCTCACGGGCTGGAACGCCCAAGCCTTGCAGCCCAACGTCACCTTTCACGCCGGCGACAGCACTTATTGCAACGGCGAAGCCGCCCGAAACAACATGATCGCTTCTCGCGGCTGGTCCATCACCGACGCCGGCAAAGATTGCTCCGGCCTCTCCGCTCCCACGAATACGCCCACTCCCACCTTCACACCCTCCCCTCTACCCACCTCCACGCCCTCGCCTACGCCCACTCCCTCTCCATCACCCACTCACACCGCTTCACCCACGCCCTCCCCCACGCCCACCAAAACCCCCACCGTCACACCCACGCCCACGCCCGTCATGCGCTTCCGGGGCTTTGTGTACAACGGCCCCCGGGGCGACTTCTCCCAACCCCTACCCAATGCGCGCCTCACTCTCTTCGGCTGGAACGAGAGCAACCCGCAACGCAAATTCATCATCGCTTCCAAATCCACCGACCTCGCCGGCTTCTTCAACTTCCACATCATCCAACCCTGGCTCGATTACGACGCCTACACCCTCATCGCTCACACCCCACAAGGCATGACACCCATCGACGTCTGGAGCGAAGATGGCGAAATCCTCGACTTGACCACACTCGAATGGACCAATCCCACCCACGAAGTCCACGAAACCATGTTCTTCTTCGAAACCCCCACCACGCCCCCCACCCCACCCATCACGCAAACCATCACACTCCCCCTCCTCGACGACACCTGGGTCACCTGGGGTCGCCCACACCTCAACTACCAGACCTGGCCCGGCCTCTCTATCTGGACCTCCGGCCTCGACAACGCCCTCCTCAAGTTCGACCGCTCCCTGCTCCCTCAAAACGCCTCCATCATCAGCGCCACTCTCACCCTCAATCTCACCGCCCAATCCGGCGCTTGGGGCAAAACCCTCACCGCACTCAACACCGAACCCTTCACCCCCGCTCTTGTCACCTACGCCTCCGCACCCGACGCCTACAACCCATCCCCGCCCGCACCCATCCCCTCCACACCCGGCCCCCTCTCTCTGGACGTCACCGCTCAAGTCGCGGCCTGGGACGCCTACGGCCTCCGCTCCTTCCGCTGGGCCTACCTCGCACTCAGCGCCAGCGGCCCTCCCGGACGCATTGCACTCCATAGCCTCGAAAGCGCGTCCGGCTCCCCGCCCCAACTACGCGTCACATACGCCTATACGCCCGATAATTGAAGCGATATCACGCGACAACCGGTCGAATCCGCCCCGCCGAAACCCCTCTTGACAAAAGCATACATGGTTGCTAAGATGCCGTCAATGCCTGGTTGGGGGTCCTCCCGCAACTCCGAAACGCTCGAGGCCCAGGCGCTCATTTGATTGGGATGTCGTCGGCCTCCCATTTCGCATACGGTTATGAGTCCTCGACAGGGTTTCCATTATCGCATCTACGATTTGAACCTGACATCGGCGATCCCGCTTCCCGAACTGATGCCGGCCAACGGACCGCCCGATGTCCATATTCGTTTGGGCGCTGTGCCCCGGTCTCTTGAGCAACCGGCCATTGATGGCCTTATTCGTCAGGCGCGCCGTGATGTGTGGTTGTTGACAGCAGAACACATCACCGGCGCGCGTTTTTTGGTGCGGCAAGGACGGGAAGTGGTGGTCGAGCGCGTGGGTCGGGGACGCGACGACGTGGTGAGGGCGTTTCTGTTAAGTTCTTGCATGTCGGCATTAATCATGCAGCGAGGCCTTCCACCCCTGCATGGCAACGCGCTGGTCGGCGAGCAAGGGGCTATGCTGCTGAGCGGAAACGCCGGTGCAGGAAAATCAACGTTGGCTTTAGCATTGCACCTTCGCGGCTTTCGCTCGCTGGCCGATGACCTCAGCGCGATTCGCATGGAAAGCGACGGCGCGTGCCGCGTGTTGCCGGGTTATCCCAGCATCAAAGTCTGGGCCGACGCGTGCCAACGTTTGGGGGTGAACACGAGCGAATTGAAGCAAATCCGTCCTGAATTGCACAAGTATCACTACCCGATCCCCCCGAACGCATTTTGCACGCGTCCGACGCGGCTGCACGCCATCTATTTTCTGACGGCCAAACCCATCGAACGCCCCAAACTCAAACCGCTCGAAGGCGCGGCCAAATTGAGAGAAATTCAATCTCACCTCTTCAAATTCCGATTCGCCGAAGCGCAGCGCGTGTGGCCGTGGCTTTTTGGCGCGATGATCGCCATTGCTTCACAAGCGCGCGTCTGCATCATCGAACGTCCTAAAAGCGGCTGCTCGCTCGATGAGTTGGCCGATCTCATTGAAAACGATCTCCGGCAATGAGCATCATCTGGTTGGCCTCCTACCCAAAATCAGGCAACACCTGGATGCGCGTGTTTCTGACCAATTATCTACGCGACGCCGACGAACCGGCCGATATTAACGATCTAGAAAAAATGGGCGGCGCCAGCGTGCATAGCCTTGTGGAGGAATACGCCGGCGTGGAGTCCACGGAGCTCACCGCAGATGAAATCGACCTCCTGCGGCCTGATGTCTACCGCGCGCTGGCGGCCGAGAGCGAAGAAGTGCGTTTCATCAAAACGCACGATGCATATACGTTATTGCCGGACGGAAGCCCCCTTTTTCCGGCCGAGGCCACCCGAGCCGCGATTTACATCGTTCGCAATCCATTGGATGTAGCCGTCTCCATGCAGCACCATATGGACGATGAATCACTGGAGCAGACCATCGAACGCATGGGCGATTCAGGCGCGGTCTTGGCCGCGTCGGTCAGGCGCGGGAACACCCAATTTCGCCAAAAACTGCTCTCTTGGAGCGACCACGTGAGCAGTTGGCTGGACATCGAAAAGCCCTTTCCTGTGCTCCCGGTGCGCTACGAAGACATGCACGCGGAACCGTTCGCCACCTTTGCGCGCGTTGTGGCATTTGTTGGCCTGCCTACGGATGAAATGCGGCTGGAGAAAGCCATTCGTTTCTCCCGCTTCGATGTGTTGCAACGTCAGGAAAGGGAAAAAGGCTTTCGCGAACGTCCGCGCGCAAACGCTCGTTTTTTCAGGCGAGGCCGGGTTGGCGGCTGGCGCGATGCGCTCAGCAAAGCCCAGGCCGCTCGCATCATCACCGACCATCGCGCCATGATGAACCGGCTTGGCTATCTGCCGGATGGGGGCAAAAGCCCTCAAGCCGATTTCCAAAGTCCGTTGCTCCATGCACAGTTCACGATTCACCCTCCCGGCCTCTAAGCTTTGATATCCAATGTGCAACTTTTCCAAAAGTTTTTTGCCGTAGTCCAGGAAAACTTGCCCTCGAGGAGCAGACCATAGGACGAAGATAAACCATGAAATCGAGGCGTCATGCCATCCTTTTTCGTCTATCCTGGTCTATTTTTCGTCCATGTTCGTCCCTTTGTTTGCTGAAATAGGCCGAGATGGCTCGCTATGACCGCTGGAAAATCGCGTATTGGATTCTGTCCCCTGCCCCCTGCCGCTCTGACACCTGACCCCCGCCGCTCTGACCCCTGACCCCTGCCGCTCTGACCAAGGAGGATGCATGACCGCGAGACCCATGGAAAACATTCATCTACACACGAGCGTGGTGCAAGCCCAAGGACTCCTGGCCGGCGACATCGATGACGAAGTCGTGCTGCTCGAACTGAATAGCGACAAATACTTCGGCATGGATCCTGTAGGCGCGCGCATTTGGAAGCTGCTATCCCAACCCCAAACCATTTCCGCGGTGTGCGACCGCTTGCAGGAAGAGTACGATGTGGATCGCCAAACGTGCGAACAGGATGTGCTGGCGTTCGTGAAGAGGTTGGCCGATGCGAACCTGGTTGAGATCGTTTCGGAGTAAATGGCGCGCGCTGCGCCGACTTTCCTGGTCGGCCCGGTTGATGCTCGGCGAAGCAGTGCTCATGCTGGGGTTGGCAAGGCTGGCCATCGTGCTTTTGCCCTTCCGATGGCTGGTCGCACACCCACCCACAACCGGGGGTGATCCTCGCGGGCATGAGCAGGTGGCCCCGCGGATTGGGCGAGCCTTGCAGCGCGCGGCTCACATCACGCCCTGGCGCAGCAAATGCCTGGAACAAGCCGTGGCCGGCCACTGGATGTTGCGCCGCCGAGGCTTGCCCAACGCGCTCTATTTGGGGGTGAACAAAACCGGCCAACACATGGAGGCCCACGCCTGGCTTCGCTCGGGCGAGCACATCATCACCGGTCGGGCGGGCATGGAAAACTATCGCGTTGTGGCCTGTTTTGGGGAGGCGAGGCGATGAGCGGCATCTTCGGCTTCTTCGACAAAGACGGCGCGACCGTCGATCCCGCTCTATTGGAAACCATGCGCCGGGCCATGGCCTATTGGGGGCCGGATGGCGGCGGCGTGTGGCGACGCGGCCCCTGCGGCCTGGGCCATTTGCTACTTTACAACACGCCCCAGGCTTTGCACGAGCGAATGCCCCGCTCAGTCGCCCATGGTCAACTGGCCATCACGGCCGAGGCCCGGCTGGACAATCGCGACGAATTGTGCGACTACTTCGGCATTGCCAGGAATCAACGCGAGCGCATCCCCGATGGCGATCTCATCTTGCTGGCCTATGACCGATGGGGCGAAGATTGCCTCAACCATCTTTTTGGGGATTGGTCGTTCGCGGTGTGGCGACCCGATGAACGCCGACTTTTTCTGGCCCGCGATCATCACGGCGTCACCGCACTATATTATATCAATCGCCAGCATTTCTTCGCCTTCGCTTCCTCACAAAAAGCCCTGCTGAGCCTGCCTCAAGTCGCTCCCCAACTGAACCAACGCAAATTTACGGCCGCGCTCGCGCATTGGGAGGATGATCCCGTGGAAACCTTTTTCAAGGACGTTCATCTCCTTCCGCCCGCGCACGCGCTCACCGTCACGCCCGAAAAGATGGCGTCCAGCCGCTATTGGCAATTGGAAAACGCGCCCGAAGTGCGCCTGCCCTCGGCCGACGCTTACGCAAAAGCCTTGCGCGAAATGCTGGAGCGCGTCGTGCGCAGCCAAGTGCGCAGCTTCCGCGGCGTGGGCCTGAGCCTCAGCGGGGGTCTAGACTCGGCCGGATTGGCCGCGCTGGCCGCCCCCATGTTGGCCGAGCAGAACAAACCCCTGTTCACCTACACGGCCACGCCTATGAGCGATGACGCCGTGACCGTGGGAACTCGCGTGGCCGACGAGTCGCGGTGGGCGCGAGCGGTCACGGTTCATGTAGGCAATATACGCGACCATTACCCCCATTTCGCCGAGATCAGCCCCATAGTCGCCGTCCAGATCATGCTGGACATCCTGGACGCGCCCACCATGGGCTGGGCCAATGCGCCGTGGCTTCTGGGCATTCGCGAGCTTGCCGCCCAACAAGGGGTTGGAGCCTTGTTGAACGGCTACATGGGCAATGTCAGCGCCAGTTGGCGGGGGCTGTTACGCTCGCAAGATTGGCTCACTTTGCTACGGCAAGGTCGCTGGAAAGAGGGATTACGCGCCAAAGCAGCGCCCCACATCCCCTATGCTCTGGCGCGCCGGATAAAACGCGATCGCCTCGCGCATGACGACTGGCGAACTCATTCGGTCATTCATTCGCAAGCGGCGCGGCGTCACCATTTGGCCCAACGCATGGCCGACGCGAATCGCGAAATCGATGACAAAATGTTGCAGCATGGACGGCTATCCTCGCGCGAGCAGCGGCTGGCCACCATCAAGCCGGGCCAATGGACGGGCGGCGCGCGTCAGGCCGCGCTGGCCGCCTGGTTTGGTCTCGAAACCCGCATCCCGTTGGCCGACGCCCGCCTCATGACTTTTTGCCTGGGCATACCGGACCGTTTCTTTTATGTCAACGGCGAAAGCCGAGGACTGTATCGCCAGGCCCTGGGCGACATCCTACCGGAGGAAGTGCGGACCAACCACCGTCGCGGCCTGCAAGGCGCGGACTTGCTGGCCCGTCTGCGTATGCACCGCGAGGATGTGGAGTGGGCGTTCTCCCGCATCCGAGACGATCCGCTGGTGACCGCGTACATCGACATCCCGCGACTAAACGCGATATGGGCCGATATTTCCCAATCGGAGGCCATCGACCACCCCCGGTGGGTGGCCGCGCGTTTGCTCATGCATGGCCTGGCCTGTAGTTTGTTTCTGATTCGCTTTTCCAAAGGAGGTGACTTATGGACCCTTGACTCCGACGAATCCACCACTCGTCAACCGCAACTGTCTCCACACACCCACTTGAATGGAAGTGCATCATGACCACGCAACAAGCATCGCAAACCCAGACCAAACGGCCCTGGCGCAAGCCCACGCTGACAGAGCTCGACCTCAAGGCGACGGAAACGGGCGCTGGCATACTGGTGGACACCACCGTCGCCAAGAGCAGTTGACTCCGGCGAGCTAACAAGCGTCGTTCACGATCACGGCCCATTCTCATTTCAACCAACGGAGGGGCTCAGCATGAAGACACAACAGGCATCCCAAGCGGATCAAACGGTTCATCCGCAGCAAACTTCGCGCTCAAAAACCTGGCGTCCACCTTCGCTGACAGAACTCGATCTCAAGGCGACGGAAACAGGTCTAGGCCCAATCACCGACGCCACCGACACCAGCGCCAGCTAACTCTCGACGGCCGATAAGCTTCGCCCGACGGCCAACGAGCCGCGGCCGTCGGGCGAATTCTTGCTCAATGGCCCGGCCGCGGCATGAACCCTCAAGCAAGTTCGATAGTTCATTTACGCGCGTTGCGAGCGCAATGGCCCTATCTCCCGCGAGCGTTGAAGCTGGTGTGGACGGCCGCGCGCGGCTGGACCATCGCCTGGGCCGCGCTGCTGGTGATGCAAGGCGCGTTGCCGGTGGCCACAGTCTATCTGACCAAGACCCTGGTGGATAGCCTGGTGGAGGCGCTGACCGCGTCGCCCACGTGGGAGACAGTTCGCCCCACCCTACTTTTGGTCGGCCTCATGGCCGTCGTGTTGCTCCTGTCCGAACTCATGCGCAGCCAGACCACGTGGGTGCGCACAGCCCAGGCCGAATTGGTGCAAGATCACATCAGTGATCTCATTCAGCGCCAGGCCGCGGCCCTGGACCTGGCTTTTTATGAATCGCCCGATTATTACGACCAGCTTCATCGCGCGCGGGTGGACGCGCGCATGAGGCCCCTGGCCCTGCTGGAAAATGTGGGGGGGCTGGTGCAAAACAGCATCACCCTGGTGGCCATGATCGGCGTGCTGCTTCCCTACGGCCTGGGGCCGCCCCTGCTTCTATTATTGGGAACCCTGCCCGCTTTGTGGGTCGCGATTCGTTACACGCTGCGTTTTCATCGATGGCGATTGCGCAACACCAAGGCCGTGCGTCGCACTCGCTACTACGAATGGCTGCTGACGCGGCGCGAATCGGCCGCAGAATTGCGCCTGTTCGATCTGGGAGATCACTTCCGTGAGGCGTTTCAACGCGTCCGGCTCGGTTTGCGCACCGAGCGCATAGCTCTCGCCCGAGACCAGGCCCTGGCCGAGCTGATCGCGGGGGGGTTGGGGTTGCTGGCGTTGGCTGCGGGCATGGCGTGGATGATCTGGCGGGCCGTGCAGGGTGCGGTGACGCTGGGTGACGTGGCGCTTTTCTATCAGGCGTTCTCGCAAGGCCAGCGCATGATGCGAACACTGCTCAATAATATCGGTGAGGTGGTGCGGAATGTTCTGTTTCTGGAAAATCTATTCGAGTTTTTGGCCCTGCGTCCCCAAATCTCGTCCCCCACTTCCCTTCCATCTCTCCAGCCTCAACCGCCGTTCGAAGTTCGTCTGCAGAATGTTCGCTTCTGCTACCCGGATAGCGCAAGACCGGCCCTGGATGGCCTGGATCTGGTGCTGCCCCCAGGCCAGATCGTGGCTTTGGTGGGTAAAAACGGCGCGGGCAAGAGCACCATTGCCAAGTTGATATGCCGTTTCTACGACCCGTCGGTCGGTCGGGTGCTGTTGAACGGTCGGGATATTCGCGACCTGCCTTTGGATTGGCTGCGTCGTCAGATTACGGTGCTGTTTCAAGAGTCGGTGCACTACCACACCACCGCGGCGCGTAACATCGCGCTGGGCGATCTCGCGGCCGAGCCGACCCAAACGGCCATCGAAGCCGCGGCCCGCGCGGCTGGTGCGGATGAGTCTATCCGTCGTTTGCCGCGGGAATATGAGACCGTGTTGGGCAAGTGGTTTGGCGGCGCGGAATTGAGCGGTGGAGAGTGGCAACGCCTGGCCCTGGCGCGCGCGTTTCTGCGTCGAGCGTCCATCATCATCCTCGACGAACCCACCAGCGCCATGGACTCCTGGGCCGAAGCCGACTGGCTGGCCCGCTTCCGGCGCCTTGTGGCCGGTCGCACCGCGCTGATCATCACCCACCGTTTCACCACAGCAATGGTCGCCGACATCATCCATGTCATGGATCAAGGTCGAATCATTGAGTCGGGAACGCATCAAACCTTGTTGAAATTCAATGGCCGTTACGCCGAGTCTTGGCGTAATCAAAGATCAGATGGGCAAAGAAAAAACCAAAGCAGGCCGGAGACCAAAACGGTGAATTCTGAACCGTGAACAGCCCAACCGACCAGCATATCATCTCCATCCTTCTCGCCTGCCTGCATCAGCAGCCGGGAAGGGTGTCCGCGGCCGAGGTGAGGCGCTTGACCGCATCCGATTGGGACGCCTTGCTGCAATTGGCCGCGGAGCAACGGGTGCGTCCTCTGCTCTATCATCGACTGCGTGAAAAAAATCTGGTTGATGCCGCGCCCAAAACCATCGTAGATCGGTTGGAAGATGCATATCGCCGCAACACTTTCCGAAATCTGCGACTCAGCGCCGAGTTTCGGCGTATGGCTTTATCCATGCAAGAAGCCGACATTCCTATCATCGCGCTCAAGGGACTTTATCTGGCTTCGGCTGTATACGAGCAAATTGGGCTGCGCGAGATGAACGACATCGATCTGCTCGCGCCCAGACAAAACATGGCTCAGGCCGCAAACGTCTTGAGCGATCTGGGCTATTATCCACGAAAGGCCTACGTACTCGAAAGCGACCTGGCATGGAGTCATCATCTGACGCGTTATGTTCAGGAGGGAAAAGCCTCGGTTGAGTTGCACTGGAACATCACCGCGCCGCAATACGCCTACCACATCGATGTGCGGGAACTATGGGATCGAGCCAGGCCCGTCAACCTGGCCGGAGTCGATGCGCTCGCGCTCAGCCCCGAAGACTTGATACTGCACCTCTGTTTGCACACTTCCTACCAGCATCGGTTCGAATTCGGGCTGCGACCGTCTTGTGACCTGGCTGCGGCGATCCGTCATTTCGAGCGTGAACTTGATTGGGAGGCGGTCCGAGAGCGGGCTGTGCGCTGGGGATGGCGGCGCGGCGCGGCTTTGGCGCTTTTGTTGGCGCAGGACCTGGTCGGCGCGACCCCACCCGACGGTCTGATAGACGCTCTGCAACCGGAGGGCATATCGCCCCTCCTTCTCGACGCGGCCAGAGAGCAGATTTTCACCTCCAAACAAACCAATAAACGCCTATCCGGCAATGTGGCGCGGCTGCTCGAAGTGGGGCGCTCTCCGCCCCAGCTTCTTGGTCACCTCTGGCGCATGTTTTTCCCTTCTCGCTCGCGCATGTCCAAGGCGTATGGGGTTCCGTCGGCGTCCTATCGATTGTATTTCACCTATCCTCGGCGCTGGTGGGAGATGCTCCGGCGCAACGCCGCGAATGTGCTTCGTCTACTGCGCGGAGAAAAAGCTGTAGGCCAACTGGCTCAACGGAAGAATACGCTGGCGCAATGGCTTGAACTCGATTGACGCATCACCGTCATACTTCGCAATGACGCATGACGCGCCTGAATCCTGTTCTAGATCATACCGCTCGAACAAATGCTGTGCAATAATGGTGCTATGAGTAGAATGGCATCAACGACGATGCGCTCGCGACCCCGTCCCGCTTCGTGTTCATCGCGCCGCCCGTTACTGTCCGGGGGGAGGTTCGACACGTTGTCCGATGGGGTTTTTGCATGAACAATCTTAATATATTTCATAAGACGAGGTAAAACATATGGCAGCAAGAGGCACAGTGGTCATCGACCGGGATCGATGCAAGGGGTGCGAGCTGTGTGTGACGGCTTGCCCGCAACACGTTCTTCATCTTGATGATGCGTACAACGCCCGCGGATATCGTCCGGTGAGGCTGGACGAGGATGAAAACTTCTGCACAGGTTGTGGCGTGTGCGCGGTGGTCTGTCCTGATGTTGTGTTCACCGTTTATCGCATGCCCAAGGCCGCTCGAATGCGGGCGGCATGAGCAAGGAGGGAGACCATGACAAAAGAATTATGGAAAGGCAACGAGGCATTGGCCGAGGCCGCAATTCGCGCCGGGGTTGAGGCGTTTTTTGGCTATCCCATCACTCCTCAGACCGAATTACTGGAATACATGTCACGGCGCATGGTCGAACTCGGTCTCGCATTTCTACAGGCCGAAAGCGAGATTGGGGCTATCAACATGGTTTATGGCGCCGCCTGCGCTGGCGTTCGCGTGATGACGTCTTCTTCGTCGCCAGGCATCAGCCTGATGCAAGAGGGGCTGAGTTACATTGCGGCCAGTGAAGTGCCTGTGGTGTTGGTGAACATCATGCGCGGCGGTCCTGGGCTGGGCAATATCCAACCCAGTCAGGGCGATTATTTTCTTATGACCAAAACCGTCGGGCATGGCGATTTCCATGCCATCGTGTTGGCCCCTTCCACCATTCAAGAAGCCGTCGATTTAATGCAGATCGCATTCGATCTGGCCTTCAAATATCGCACCATCGTCACATTGTTGGGCGATGGCAGCCTGGGACAGATGATGGAGCCGGTGGAAATGCCGCCTTTTAAGGAATGGCCTGAGAAGCGACCCGATTGGGCGCTCAGGGGCGCGAAAGACCGGCCTCCGCGTATCATCACTTCTCTTTATCTGGGAGCGGATAAGTTGGAGGCGGTCAATCTGCGTTTGCAAGAAAAGCTGCAGCGCATCGCCGCCAATGAAGTGCGTTATGAAACCTTCATGGCCGACGACGCTGAGCATCTTATCGTCGCTTTTGGCACGGTGGGCCGCATTGCAAAGTCGGCCGTGCGACAAGCGCGGGCCAACGGGATGAAAGCGGGTCTCTTCCGCCCCATTACGCTTTGGCCTTACCCAGAGAAAGAATTGGATGCGTTAATCGCGCAGGGTCGCGTCAAAGACATTCTGGTGGTGGAAATGAACGCAGGCCAGATGTTGGAAGATGTGAAACGCATTGCGGCCCAACGAGTCCCTGTGCACTTCACGGGACGCATGGGAGGCGTGATTCCCCTGCCCGACGACATTCTTCCCGTATTGGAAGCTTTGGATGCGAGCGGAAATGGACAAAATGGTCATAAACGTGAAATGGCTTTTGCATAGAGCATAAAGGATGTTTGTATTACAGTTTTTTGTCAGAAGGCGTTCGCTTTTGCTGCGGTAAAGGATGCCATACGGACACGAACCCATCATCGGAGGCGATCTATGACAGTAACCCAAGTTTCCACCACTCAAGCAAAATCCATGCCGTCTCTTCCGCGGCTGGAAGAAATGCAAGTTGTCTACAAAAAACCGGAATCTCTGACCGACGCGCACACCCATTATTGCCCGGGCTGCACCCATGGGATCATCCACCGTCTTATCGCCGAGGTTATCGATGAGTTGGGCGTGCGGGAGCGCACCATTGGCGTGGCGCCGGTGGGGTGTGCAGTGTTCGCGTATGAATATTTCAATGTGGATGGTTGCGAGGCCGCGCACGGTCGCGCGCCGGCCATGGCTACGGGGCTGAAGCGGGTCATGCCCAATCATATCATTTTCACCTATCAAGGCGACGGCGATCTGGCGTCCATCGGCGGCAACGAAATATTGCATGCAGCCGGCCGTGGTGAAAATTTAACCGTCATTTTTGTCAACAATGCGGTTTATGGCATGACCGGCGGTCAGATGGCGCCCACTACGCCGCCGGGCATGGTCACCACCTCTTCGCCTTTTGGCCGCGACATTCAGTCGCAGGGTTACCCCATGCATATCACTGAAATGTTGGCCATTATGCCTGGCGTGGCCTATGCGGCCAGACGCTCCATGCATTCGGTGGCCGAAATCCGCAAGACAAAAAAAGCCATTCGGTTAGCCTTCGAGGCCCAATTGAAGAATTTAGGGCTGGGAATCGTCGAAATTTTGAGTAGTTGCCCCACAAACTGGCATTTGGGACCCGTCGAGTCGTTGGATTTCATCCGCGATCGCATGATTCCCATCTTCCCTTTGGGAGAATTGAAGGTTCATGAAGCGCTGAAACAAAGCAAGTGAGGAGGTCAAATATGGAACATTCCATTATTTTTGCAGGGTTTGGTGGGCAAGGCGCGCTATTTGCCGGCCAGTTGCTCACCTATGCGGCCGCGGACGCGGGGCTGCACGTGACGTGGATCCCATCCTATGGCCCGGAGATGCGCGGAGGCACGGCCCACTGCACGGTGGTCGTGGGTGATGAACCCATTGGCTCGCCATTGGTGCGAAATCCCGATATGGTGGTGGCCATGAACTTGCCTTCCACTGACAAATATGAACCGCTGGTTAAATCAGGCGGTCTGTTGGTGGTGAATGGCTCGCTGGTCAAGCGCCCCATCCGCCGCACCGATATCGAGACCCTGGTGGTCCCGGCCAATGACATGGCTCAGGAGCATGGCTCACAACGCCTGGCCAACGTGGTTATGTTGGGCGCATTGCTCGAGGCCACAGATTTGTTGCCTTTGGAACAGGTCGAACAGGCCTTACGCGACCACCTGCCCAAACGTCATTACCACCTGCTGGACGCCAACATCGCTGCTTTGCGCGCGGGCGCGGAGTTTGCCCGTATTTTTATGCCCGCCAGCGCAGCAGTGACGTGACGATTGCTGCTGAGAATGGCGTGGCAAAACGACTATGGGCGTTCAACATGCGCATTCGACGTTTCTTGACATCACGTGATGAGCGAGTCGCACGTTTTTGATAAGCGACTCGCATATTTTATTCAAAGAATAGGGGTTTGTCGCCAAAAATCGATGCAAAATCGCGATTTCCATTTGTGGATGCGCGGGGGGTGCGTTCGATTTCGGGGCAAAAAGCTGCACGTCATTGCGAGGGGGCGTCAGCCCCGAAGCCATCGCCAACGCTCATAGCAGCGTCCACATGGACGTTGGGGGCTTCGGCCTACGGTCTCGCAATAACGCCTATGAACGCGCCCCCATTTTGAAACGAACCCGATGCGCGTTCGTATATTGACAAGCTGTCATCAGGTTGATATAGTGTCGAAAATGTAAAATGTCAAAGGAGACTTGTTCATGGATGAGCGCATCCGACAATATGTGAATGAGCATCGCAACGAGTTTTTGGCCGAGCTGATGGAAGCCTGTCGCATTCCTTCGGTTTCAGAGCAGGAAGAGCCGCTGGCCGAGATGGCGGCATGGTTGCAAGCGCGCCTCGAGCGCGCGGGGTGTGATGTGACCTATTGGCCTGTGGAGGATGGGCCGCCCATTGTGTGGGCCGAGGCGGGCGAAGGCGAACGCAGCTTGCTCTCGTATAGCCATTACGATGTGCAGCCCGCGGACCCTCTGGAACTGTGGGACTCGCCGCCCTTCGAACCGACCGTGCGCGAGGGCAAGCTGTTTGCGCGCGGGGTCTCGGACGATAAAGGGGATTTCATGGCCCGAATTCACGCCATCGAGACCTATCGGGCCGTGTACGGCGATTTGCCCTTGCGTTTTAAGTTTTTCATCGAGGGCGAAGAGGAGGTGGGCAGCCCTCATCTCGCGCCCCTGGCCCAGGCCCATGCCGACGAACTGCGCTCGGACGGTTGTCTTTGGGAGTCGGGCGGCTTCGACGCCAACGAACGCTATACGTTTTATCTGGGCGTCAAGGGCATCCAATATCTGGAACTGCGCGCCCGCGGGGCCAACACCGACCTTCACTCGGCCTACGCGCCCATCGTTCCCAACCCGGCCTGGCGACTGGTGTGGGCGCTGAACACGCTGAAAGACCCGGACGATCGCATCATCATCGACGGGTTTCAAGAGCATGTGCGCGCGATCACGCCGGTGGAGGAAGCCTATCTCGATGCGATCCCCTTCGACGGCGACAAATTGAAGGCGGCCTGGGGCGTTTCCGAGTTCATCGGCGGCATCGATGACCGCGAAGCGCTCAAGCGTTTTCTCTATAGCCCCACCTGCACCATCTGCGGTTTCCGCTCGGGCTTCATCGAGGAGGGGCAGAAGACGGTGTTGCCCTCTGAAGCGTCGGTGAAGCTGGATTTTCGCCTCGTGCCCGACCTCACGGCGGATCTGGTCATTCAGCTTTTGCGCGCGCATCTGGACCGCCGCGGCTTTACGGACATCGAGATCATCCCGCGCAGCGCGATGGAGGCCGCGCGCTCGAATCCGGAAGCGCGGATTGTGCAGACGGCCGTCGAGGTGGCGCGAGAGGTTTACGGCCACGAGCCGGTGGTTTATCCCTCGCACGGCGGCAGCGGGCCCATGTATCCTCTGGCCCAGGGCCTGGGCATGGATGCGGTCACGGTGGGCGTGATTTATTCGGGCGTGAATATGCACGCGCCCAATGAAAACATTCGCCTGGAGGATTATTTCCGCAATATCGTTTATTTGGTCGAGCTTATTCGCCGTTTTGCTCAAGTGTGATTTGACAAATTAGAACATCAGTGCTATCATGGGCGCCAACTGAATTTCATTGGAACGCAGATGACGCAGATTTGATGGATTTTCACTGATCTTTTCTGAGCTTTTTCGCGCATAAGCAGCCCCCTTCAGGTGCTGTCTTTTCCCAGGCGAACCACATGAATTCCGCCAAGAAAGCGAGTTAGAAATTCGTGATAGTTCGCTAAATTCGTGTCAGAGTTTGCGTCACAGCGTTTTTGGGAAAGCCGCGATTCACTTTTCAACACAGGAGCAAGCATATGAGCGCGAACGGCAAAGCGCAGGCGCTGGAAACGACCATCGCCAATCTCAACAAGCGGTTTGGCGAGGGATCGATTATGAAATTGGGCGAGGCCACCAGTATGGAGGTGGACGCCATCCCCACGGGCGCGCTTTCTCTGGATATTGCTTTGGGCGTGGGCGGTCTGCCGCGTGGCCGCGTGGTCGAAATCTATGGGCCGGAGTCGTCGGGCAAGACGACGCTCTGTTTGCACGTCATCGCGGAGGCGCAGAAGCGAGATGGCATCTGCGCGTTCATCGACGTGGAGCACGCGTTGGACCCGGCCTACGCGGCCAAAATCGGCGTGAATGTGGATAATCTTTATATCTCGCAGCCGGATACGGGCGAACAGGCGTTGGAAATCGCGGAGGCGTTGATCCGCTCGGGCGCGATGGATGTGGTGGTGATCGATTCGGTGGCCGCGCTGGTTCCGCGCGCGGAGATCGAGGGCGAAATGGGCGATAGTCATATGGGCTTGCAGGCGCGACTCATGAGCCAGGCCCTGCGCAAGCTCAGCGGCGCCATCAAGCAGTCGAACGCGATCATGATCTTCACCAACCAATTGCGTCAGAAGATCGGCGTCATGTTCGGCAATCCCGAGACCACCAGCGGCGGCATGGCGCTGAAGTTCTATGCTTCGGTGCGGCTGGACATCCGGCGCATTCAGGCCATCAAATCGGGCGGCGAGACCATCGGCAACCGCACCCGCGCGACCGTGAAAAAGAATAAGGTCGCGCCGCCGTTCAAGGTGGCGGAGTTCGACATCATGTTCAACGAGGGCATTTCCAGGGCCGGGTCGGTGCTGGATGTGGCCACCGACATGGGCATCGTAGACAAGCGCGGCGCGTTTTACAGCTTCGAGGGGCAGCGGCTGGCCCAGGGCCGCGAGAACGCCAAGCGCTTCCTGCGCGAGAACCCCGATATTCTGGACCGCATCGATCATCTGGTGAGGGTGCAGGCCGGCTTGCTGCCGCCAGACCCGACAACCGAAGCGGAAACAGCGCCGGAAAAAGCGGCATAACATCAGTCAGAACAAGCCGAGGCCGTTTACGAGGACTGGCCCATGGCGGCTTGATCTTTGTCGAACCAGGGGAAAATGTGAATAATGGCATGTTCGCGTGACCCCTGATTGTGAATCCGGCTAGTCGCGTGGTCGCCGGATTCACAATCGGGCGAGGCTGAAAAAATCCCCTTTACGACAGGAACGCCATGTTACAAACCATTCCTTTACACACCCAAAGCCCCGACCGGCCCGAAGAATCCCCTACTCGCGACTGGCAAACCAAGCTCGAGCTTCTGCGCGGGATGTTGCGCGAGATGGGACGAGTCATCGTGGCCCTTTCGGGCGGGGTGGATAGCGCCTTTCTCTGGCGCGTGGCCCACGATGAATTGGGCGACAATGCGCTGGCCGTAACGGCCATCTCGCCCTCTTTGCCCTCATGGGAACAAGAGAACATCCTGCGATTGGTGGAGGAGATCGGCGGGCCGCATCGTTTCGTGGCCACGTCCGAAGTGGAAAACCCCGACTACGCGGCCAATCCTCTCAATCGCTGTTACTATTGCAAGAGCGATTTGTGGGAAAAACTGAGCGATCTCGCCGAACGAGAGGGATGGCCTTATCTGCTCGACGGCTACAACCTGGACGATGTGGGCGATTTCCGTCCCGGACAGCAAGCTGGACGCGAGCATCATGTGCGCAGCCCGCTCAAAGAGGCCGGATTTCGCAAGGCCGATGTGCGCGCGGCCGCCAGGGACCTGGGCCTGAGCGTGTGGGACAAACCGGCTATGGCTTGCCTGGCCTCCCGCTTCGCCTATGGCGTGACCATCGATCCCGAAAAACTGAGCCGGGTGGACCGGGCCGAGGGCTGGCTGCGGGCGCGGGGCTTTCGCCAACTGCGGGTGCGCGTGCAGGATGACAAACTCGCGCGTATCGAGGTTCCCACCGCTGAAATTCCTGTATTGATCATGCTGCGACAAGAGCTCGTCAGCTTTTTCAAGTCCCTCGGTTTCACCTATATCACCCTCGATTTGGAGGGTTTCCGGTCAGGAAGTATGAACGAGGCGCTTTGAACATGACTCTTCCCATTGCAACAATCGATCACGAACGCGCGGCGCGAAATGGCTTGCCCGAAGTGGTGTACGCGGAGAGTAAGACGCCCGAGCAAGTGGCCCATATCCTGGCCGAGATGCACGCCCGCGCGGGCAGCGCGCTGGCCACGCGCGCGAATGCCGAGCATTTCGCGACCGTGAGCAAACGCCTACCCCAGGCCCAATATCACGAACTGGCCCGGCTCATCACCGTTGGCCCGCGCTTACGCGAACCCCGACCGGATGGGCCTTACGCGGCCGTGGCCTGCGCAGGGACCAGCGATCTGCCCGTGGCCGAGGAGGCCGCGCTGACCCTGGAATGGGCCGGGCATCGGGTGGAGCGGGCGCGCGACGTGGGCGTGGCAGGCATCCATCGCCTGTTCGAGGTGGAGGATGTGTTGCGCGAGGCCGCGGTGTGCATTGTGGTGGCGGGCATGGAGGGCGCGCTGCCCAGCGTGGTGGGCGGTCGCATCCCCGCGCCCATCATCGCGGTTCCCACCAGCGTGGGCTATGGCGCCAACTTTGGCGGCCTGAGCGCGCTGCTGGGCATGCTCACGGCCTGCGCGCCCGGCGTCACCGTGGTGAACATCGACAACGGCTTTGGCGCGGCCGCGGCCGCGCACCGCATTTTGCAGTTGTTGGAGCAAACGCAAAACAGCCCGGTGGCCGGCTTGCCAGAGCCAATACCGATGAAAGAGACCATGGGACGATAGGCCCATGAGACCATAGCTGAGCCTAGCCCCCATCGTCTCATCGTCCACCGACCAACCCGCCGACTTTGGACTTCGGACTTTGGACGCTATTTTCGAAACTTGGTGAGCCAAAGAGGTTTCGTTCTCACTCTTCTCATCCTTCATTTCTTGTCTTCTCGCCTCGCTCTGCGCTATCATGGCGGGGCGATTTTTTGCATGGAAAAAACCATCGTCTCAATCGTCCTATCGTCCAGCGAAAATCACCAATCGCTAATCCATAAAACATTGAACCATATAAACCCGAGGTGTTCAAACAATGACGTTCGAAAAAATTGTTGTTCCCAACGACGGCGAGAAGATCACCATTTCCGACGGCAAGTTGAATGTGCCCGACAATCCCATTGTGGCGTTCATCGAGGGCGACGGCACGGGGCCGGATATTTGGGCGGCTGCGCAGCGCGTGCTTGACGCGGCAGTGGAGAAAGCTTATGGCGGAGCCAGGAAAATCGCCTGGATGGAAGTCTATGCAGGGGAAAAGGCGCTCGAAGTTTACGGCGAAGGCGTGTGGCTGCCCGAAGAGACCTTGGATGCCTTCCGCGAGTATCTGGTGGGCATTAAGGGCCCGCTGACCACGCCCGTGGGCGGGGGCATCCGCAGCCTGAACGTGGCCTTGCGCCAGCGGCTCGATCTTTATGTGTGTTTGCGTCCCGTGCAATATTTCCCTGGCACGCCCAGCCCGGTGAAGCATCCAGAATGGATCGACATGGTCATCTTCCGCGAAAATTCAGAAGACATTTACGCGGGCATCGAGTGGCCGGCTTTCAGTGAAGCGGTGAAAAAAGTGATTCGCTTTCTGGAAGAAGAGATGGGCGTGACTCAGATTCGTTTTCCAGAGAGCTCCGGCATCGGCGTCAAGCCGGTGTCCAAGGAAGGGACGTATCGGCTGGTGCGCGACGCCATCAAATACGCCATCGCCAACGGTCGTCGATCGGTGACGTTGGTGCATAAGGGCAATATCATGAAGTTCACCGAGGGCGCGTTCCGCGATTGGGGCTATCAGGTGGCCAAGGAGGAATTCGGCGCGCAAGACCTGGATGGCGGCCCGTGGCAGGTGATCACATTGGATGATGGCCGGGAGATCATCATCAAAGATGTCATTGCGGATGCCTTCTTACAGCAAATTCTCACCCGTCCGCGCGAATATGATGTCATCGCCACCATGAACCTGAACGGCGATTACATTTCGGACGCGCTGGCGGCTCAAGTTGGCGGCATCGGCATCGCGCCGGGCGCGAACATCAACTATGAGACCGGCGCGGCCATATTCGAGGCCACGCATGGCACCGCGCCCAAGTATGCCGGCCTGGACAAGGTCAATCCCAGCTCGGTCATCCTCTCTGGTGAAATGATGTTCCGTTACATGGGTTGGGACGAAGCCGCGGACAAAATCATTGAGGCCATGAAGCGCACCATCGCGGCCAAGACCGTCACCTATGATTTCCATCGCTTGATGGAGGGAGCGACGCTGCTCAAGTGTTCCGAATTCGGCGACGCGCTGATCGCGAATATGTAAGACTTCAAAGCGTCTGACCAGGGCACTGATAGGAAGAAACCTGATGCGCTTTGATGTTTATCGGCGTTTCTCCCTATCAGTGTCTTCATTTGCTTCTCTTGTGGAGAGAAAAACATTGACTCATCCTCTCTTCGTCCTTTCGTCCACAACCACTCATCGTTAAAGGAGTTTGTCATGGGACGACTGATTGCATCCTTGTGGAAAGGCGTGACCTATCGGGGCCGTGAAGGGCATTATGCATTCATTTTACATCGAGCGGCCGGTTTAGGGGTGCTTGCTTTTCTAATTTTGCATGTGTTCGACATTTTTTTGGTGACTTTTGGCGAAGAAGTGTTCAACGAGTTTTTGCAGCTCTACACACATCCTATCGCTCGCATAGCCGAAGTGGGGCTGATCTT
Source organism: Chloroflexota bacterium (assembly GCA_013151415.1). GTDB lineage: Bacteria > Chloroflexota > Anaerolineae > J102 > J102 > JAADII01. The sequence goes on along the minus strand of JAADII010000006.1, from coordinate 15,419 downwards.
CGGCGTCGTGTATCATGCATTCAATGGTCTTCGCATTATCATCATTGATTTTTGGCCGAAAACGACCGTGTATGAACGCCAGATGTGGCGGATGGTTATGCTCATCACATTGATTCTTACGGCGATCGCCGGGTATTTCACCCTGGCGCCTATTTTTGAATAAGGGAGGCGATCATGAGAGGCAAAGTCAATCGGATGGGCTTTCGACAGAAGCCCATTGGCGGTCGGTTCGAAATTTATTCCTGGTATTTCATGCGCCTGAGCGGGGCTGTGCTTCTGCTCATTGCAGTGGCTCATCTTATGCTGATGCATGTGGTCATTAGGGTGGAGAATATCGATTTCGGCACGGTGGAGGCTCGCTGGTTGGGGCCGTGGGGGCCGTTTTGGCGGCTCTATGATCTCAGTTTGTTGGTGTTTGCTTTGTTGCACGGCTTCAATGGCTTGCGATGGGTCATCGACGACTATATTCAGCGGCCAGGATGGAACATAATCATCAAAGGCCTGGCGCTGCTTCTGCTCATCATCGTCATTCTCATGGGCGCTTACGCGATTTTTAGTTTCCGAGGATAGACTTCATTACGGCGCGGAAAGGAGAAACAGCTATGCAATATCATAAACATGAAGCCATTATCGTGGGCGCGGGCGGCGCGGGATTGATGGCCGCGCTCTATGCCAGTCGCCATGCAGACACCGCGGTCATCTCGAAATTGTATCCCACTCGCTCGCACACGGGCGCGGCCCAAGGCGGCATTGGCGCAGCCTTGGGCAATCTAGAAGAAGACCATTGGGAATGGCACGCGTATGACACGGTCAAAGGTTCGGACTGGCTGGGCGATCAGCCCGAGATCGACGCCATGTGTCGCGAGGCCATCGATGTTGTCATCGAATTGGAGCACATGGGCCTGCCGTTCGACCGCACGCCCGAGGGCAAGATTTCGCAGCGGCCCTTCGGCGGCCACACCAACAACGAAACCAAGAAACCGGTGCGCCGGGCCTGTCATGCGGCCGACCGCACCGGCCATATGATCTTGCAGACGCTCTATCAGCAATGCATCAAGAATCGGGTGAATTTCTACGATGAGTTCCAGGTCATGGACCTGTTGCTCAACGATGGTCGCGTGACCGGCGTGGTGGCCTATGAGATCGGCACAGGCGAATTGCACGTGTTCCATGCCAAGGCCGTGCTCTTCGCAACCGGCGGTTTCGGGCGCATTTGGAAGATCACCAGCAACGCCCACGCGCTCACAGGCGATGGCAACGCGGTGGCCCTGCGTCGGGGCGTGCCGCAAGAGGATATGGAGTTCTTCCAGTTCCACCCCACCGGCATTCGCGGCATGGGCATCCTCATCACCGAGGGCGTGCGAGGAGAAGGAGGCGTGCTCATCAATAACGAAGGCGAGCGCTTCATGGATCGCTACGCGCCCACCGTGAAAGACTTGGCCTCGCGCGACGTGGTCTCGCGCGCCATCTATCTGGAAGTGGCCGCGGGTCGGGGCATCAATGGCGAGGATTGGGTGTGGCTGGATGTGCGGCCCGAGACCGTGAACAAATATTTCGAGCGCGACGGCGTCACCAATCCCGACGGAACCCCGCGACGCATCACGGCCGAGTATATCGAGCAAAAATTGCCCGACATCGCGGACTTCACCCGCACCTATCTGGGCATCGATCCAGTGAAGGAGCCGATGCCCGTGCAGCCCACCGCGCACTACGCGATGGGCGGCATCCCCACCGATGTGCGCGGCCGCGTGCTCATCGATAGCAAGGAGACGATCTTGCCGGGATTTTATGCCGCGGGCGAGTGCGCGTGCGTGAGCGTGCATGGCGCCAATCGTTTGGGCACGAACTCGTTGGTGGATATCGTGGTCTTTGGCAAATGGGCCGGCGATGATATGGCTCAATTTTGCCGGGAAAATGATTTCGCCCCTCTGCCCGAAACCACCTGGGAGCCGACCGCAGAGCTGCTCGAGCGCATCCGCACCAACTCGGACGGCGAGAATGTGGCCGACATCCGGCGAGAGATGCAGGCGCTTATGATGAAAAACGTGAGCGTGTTTCGCACTCAGGAGCTGCTGGATGAGGCCGTGGCCGAGATCCAGAAATTACGCGAGCGTTTTCGCCATGTGACCATCATGGACAAGGGTAAACGTTTCAACACCGAGCTTCTCGAAGCCTGGGAGCTGGGCAATCTGCTAGATCTGGCGTTGGTCACCGCGGCCGCGGCCGCGAATCGCACCGAATCGCGGGGCGCGCACGCGCGCGACGATTATCCCGAACGGGATGACGAGAACTGGATGAAGCATTCGTTGGCCTGGCTGGAGGAGGACGGCTCGGTGCGGCTGGATTACAAGCCCGTGCGCGTGGCCTATAATCCTGACGGCAGCCTCAAGTATCCACCCATCAAGCGGGTGTATTGAACGGACAAGGAGCGCGAACATCATGGCAAAAGTCGATCTCACCGTGCGCATTTTGCGCTTCAACCCCGAAGTGGATAAGAAACCCTATTGGCAGGAATATCAGGTCAGCGCGGACGAAACCGCGCAGGTGTTGGACGTGTTGCATCAGATCAAGTGGTATCAGGATGGCACGCTGACGCTGCGGCGCTCGTGCGCGCATGGCGTGTGCGGCTCGGACGCGATGGTTATCAACGGCAGCAATCGTTTGGCCTGCAAGACCCTGGTGCGCGACGTCGCGCCCAAGCTCACGGTCGAGCCTATCCGCGGGCTTCCGGTGATCAAAGACTTGGTTGTGGACATGGAGCCGTTCTTCGCCAGTTATCGCGCGGTGGAGCCCTGGTTCATGAACGATGAACGGCCGCCCGTGCGCGAACGGCTGCAAAGCCAGGAGGAGCGAGCGCGCTTCGACGACACCACCAAATGCATTCTTTGCGCGGCCTGCACCACCTCGTGCCCCTCATTCTGGGCCAATGGTCGCTACATCGGCCCCGCGGCCATTGTGCAAGCGCATCGCTTCATCTTCGATTCGCGCGACCAGGGCCAGGCCGAACGCCTGCAAGTGCTGAACGATCGCTTTGGCGTATGGGCTTGCCGCACGGCTTTCAATTGCGTCGAGGCCTGTCCCCGCGAGATCAACATCACCAAGGCCATCGGCGAGGTGAAGAAGGCGTTGCTATTCGGCGAGGTTGATTTTTAATTCGCCTGTCATCTCCTCAATCACTCCGGCGATTTGTCACGCGGCAGACGCCACCGAAACAATTCGGTTTTCACGGCTTTTCTCTGACCACTGGCGATTTCGTGAACCATTATGTTCGCTCAAGGATGTACGATCACACCCATTTGCCTTATATGATGATCGAACGAAAAAATAGGCGCATCATCGAACATTCGAGAAGCAACAAGGAGGGCGCAATCTGTATATGACCAATTTTTGTCGTCATACCGTCGATATATGTCAAAAGTAGCCCTTTCCATATCGGCATTGCTGAGCAGAAGACGCCACGATTGGCTTACATCAAGTCGTTCTCGGAGGAGAACCGCTGTGTGCGAAAAGCCACGGCGACGTAGTAGTGTCATCGTCTCCACTAGCACATATTCAATGACAACGAACAGGCTCTCCGAAGCACGTTGATAGAATTCCACAGCTTCAGCATGATGAACATCTGATTTGTCCATCAGTGCATATAATGCGCCTGTATCGGCGAGGATCAAGGAATGGTTCATGATTTTCTGTACAGTAGCGCGTCCACCTGTTCGCTCGTATCAGTATGCCCGCTCTCGATGCTGCCAATGAGATCATCCATCGGATCGTGCTCAAAAATCTCTTTCCAACGGATGTAGCGCGCCAAAGCCTCGTTGGCCATCTCTTCAAAAGATTGCCCTGTACGACGTTCGAGCATCTGAAGACGATTCCAAAGGGTTTCATCCAGGTTGATCACTTTCTCCACCATCATTATGCTCCTGAGCAGGGTGATGAGATAAATCGCGAACACTCATTCATTATAGAACAAGCCCATTTTTATCACCAACTACACTCCGTGAGAGCGCATTCAGTCATCCACATCGGCTGTGCGGGATGGTCCATCCCCAAGGCGCAGGCGGAGTTGTTTCCGACCAAGGAGACGCATTTGCAGCGATACGCGGCGCGATTCCCCGCAGTGGAGATCAACTCTTCTTTCTATCGGCTGCACCGCCCCCAAACCTATGCGCGCTGGGCCGCGTCCACGCCGGCCCATTTTCGCTTCGCGGTGAAGATGCCATGCGCCATCACCCATTATGGCCGCCTCAAAGATGCGTCCGGTTTGGCCGAGTTCCTGGCCGGGCCGCGCGAGCTGAAGGAAAAGCTGGGGCCGCTGTTGGTGCAATTGCCGCCCAGCCTGGCGTTCGAGCGGGATGTGGCCGAGGAGTTCTTCGCGGTCCTGCGCGAGCAGTTCGAAGGTCATGTTTCTTATGCTTGATGGGCGTTGGCGATTTCCCTCAATATGCTGTTGGCAAGCTCGGGCCGACGATGATTTTTTCGACGCGCACTGATCGGAAAAAATCTTACAAAAAACAGGTCTCATATGATCCAGATCATATCCAAACCACCACACATATGCTTTACTAAAGGCGTGTCACCTCCCTGAATGTAGCACCCTCCAAAATTGGTGCACCTCCTTTCAATGTGTGTGTGGAGAGATCCCCGGCGTCTTATGTCGCCGGGGATTCTCTTTTCGGGAGAAAATGGTTCAATTTTGCCTATGATCATGCGTTTTCCCGTTGCGTCTTGATGAAAGCGGAAGAAATTGGACGGAGACTTCCCTTCCAGCCAAATAAATGAGGGTGGCCATTTCCAGTAAGGGAATCAGTTCCAGTAGAGAATCGACATCGATTCCGATGGCGCTCGCCATGCGATGATAGATTCGAGGAAGTCGTCCGGCGAACATGTCTTCGACATATTCATCCAAGACCTCGGCGATCTTGCGCTCGTTCAGCATGAAGAACCTCGGCTTGGGGTGAGTGGATGCGGTGGAGGCGTCGATCAAGGTTGCGTATTCTATATTCTCGCGAATGCGGCTGATGGTTGACAGGGCATGCTCATATATGGAGGGGTTTTCTCAATAAGCTGAAGCCGTGTTATCGTGAAGTGAAAATAAAGAAGAGATAATCTTCAGACAATGCGCATGGTTATAGATCAAGACGCAATAAGGCCGAAAGAGTAGCGGGTTTGCTGTTTCAAAACCGTTGGCCTTTGCGCGGTTTTGCCAGAGCGCCCATCCGGCTATACAATGAGCGACGGGAAGACCGTTTCATGGCAATCGCTCCATTTAAGCTCCGCTGCCGCTATTGTAATCAGCCGGTCGACTGGCCCCCTGCTGGCCCTCGTTGTCCCCGGCCCTCTTGTCGCGGGCCTTTGCAGCCTAAACGTAATATCATCTTCGATGTCGGGCTTATTGAGCCTGCATTGCATGGCATGTGGCGTTATCGTCACATGTTGCCGCCTTTGCCTGTGCATCCTGTCACCTTGGGTGAAGGTGGGTCGCCTCTTCTCGCAGTCCCCGATTCACGAGCGCGGGTGTATTTCAAGAACGAAAGTCTGAACCCCACCGGTAGTTTCAAAGATCGGGGCGCGGCATTGCTCATCAACACCATTGGCGATGCGCGCGTGGTCATTGATGATTCGTCGGGCAATGCCGGGGCCGCGCTGGCCGCGTATGCCGCGCGAGCCGGCGTCGCGGCCCGCATTTATGCGCCAAAGGATGCGCCCGCGGCCAAGATTCAGCAAATCCTGCATTATGGCGCGCAAGTGATCCTTGTTCCCGGTAATCGAGACAAAGTGCGCGTGGCTGCGGAGCAGGGCAGTCAGCAAGATAATGTGTTTTACGCCAGTCATGTTCATCATCCCGGTTATTCTCTGGCCATGCAAACGATAGCCTGGGAAATTTGGGAGCAATTGGGGCGTCGAGCGCCCGATGCTGTGATCATGCCGGCGGGCAACGGCAGCTTGCTGCGCGGGGTGCGTTGGGGTTTCCGTTCGCTGCAAAAGGGAAAGGCCATCCCCAAATTGCCCCGACTCTACGCCGTGCAGGCGGCGCATTGCGCGCCGCTGCTGGCGTTTAGCCAGGGCGCGTATCGAGTCAACGAATTCGAAGCCTTGCCCACTGTGGCTGATGGCGTCGCCATTCCCAATCCCCCCCTTCTCGACGCCATGTGGGCGGCCGTGCGCAAGACCCAAGGCGCGGTCATTGTCGCGCCTGAAGAGGATATTTTGCCCGCTCGCGATGCGCTTACGGCCATGGGGTTCTTTGTCGAGCCTACGGCCGCGCTCAGCTATGTTGCGTGGCTTCAGATCCGCCATACATTCGATCCCGACCAAACGGTAGTTCTCATACTCACCGGCCATGGATTCAAGACGAATTGACGTGTTTGCACTTCATCACGAGCTCGAAGACCGCTTGGGCATCCATTTCAAAGACAAAAGCCTGCTTACCCGCGCGCTCACTCATCGTTCCTTTCTCAATGAGGCGCCATTGGTGCATATGGACAACGAACGTCTGGAATTCCTGGGCGATGCGGTCATCGATCTTTTGGTTGCCGAAGTTCTCTACCAGCGTTTCCCGGAACAACGAGAAGGCACGCTAACCACCATGCGCGCCAGCCTGGTGAGAAGAGAGACGCTCGCTCGCTTCGCTCGTCAGATCGATCTCGGAAAATACCTTTTGTTGGGCCGAGGGGAGGCTGAAAATGGCGGCCGAGAACGCGATGCATTACTTTGCGCCGCGTTTGAGGCCCTTTGCGGCGCCATATATCTTGATCAAGGCTTGGAAACCGCCGCGAGTTTTCTCTATCCTTTACTCGAACCCATGCTGGTTCCTTTGGCTCATGGCGAATTGACCAAAGACCCCAAAAGCCGTCTACAAGAATGGGCGCAGACTGCACTAGGCGAAACGCCTCATTATGTCACTGTGGGCAGCACAGGCCCAGACCACGCGAAAGAATTCACCGTGGAGGTGTGGATTGGCCAGGATGTGTATGGCGTGGGCGTGGGGCTGAGCAAGCAAAAAGCGGCTCAGCAAGCCGCTCGCGCCGCGCTTGAGGCTATCGCCGGTCGTGAATGATCCAGGTGGGCGTATGAATCGTTGCATTCTCATCACTGGCGCCAGCGGTTATTTGGGACGCCATCTCTTGCTGAGCGCTTCTTCCAGGGATTGGCGGATCATAGCTTGTTACCATCGCACGCAACCATTGTTGTCAAGTCCCAATATAAGGGCCATGCCGATGGATATTCGCGAACCCGAGGCTGTGCGAACGGTGATCAGACGCGCTCGGCCCGATCTGATTTTGCACACCGCCATCTCTCGCCAACCCACTCAATTCGATGCTGTCATTGTGCGCGGTTCCGTCCATGTGGCCCGGGCTGCGGCCGAATTCGGGGTTGGACTCATTCATCTTTCCTCCGACATCGTGTTCGATGGCGCGGCCCCAACATATGATGAATCGGCCACGCCTCATCCCGAACCCCAAAGCGGACAACCCGATCCCCTCTCCCCGCATGGTCGCGCGAAAGCTCGCGCCGAGCATTTGGTGCGTGAGATTCATCCCAGCCCTGTTATCGTCCGCACCTCGCTCATTTACGGTTTCGAGCCGTTGGACCATAGCACCCGCTGGCTGGTTGAGGGCGTTCAGGCCGGCCGGAAAGTGACCTTATTCACCGATCAAATCCGTCGCCCCATCTACGCGCCAGATCTGGCGACGTGCTTATGGGAGCTGGCGACCTTGGATTTCAGTGGCGTGATCCATCTTGTTGGCCCGATAGCCTTGAGTCGTTACGAATTTGGCCTGCTTCTATGCCAAAAGCTTGGTCTCGATCCAGCCAACATAGTCGCCGCGCCCATGCCGTCTGATTTCATAGCGCCTCGATGTTTGGATCTCAGTGATAGCCTGGCGCGTGCGTTGCTTCATAACCGTCCTCGCTCGCCTTACGAAGTATGTCTCCAAAATTGACGCAAGGTGCATAGAGAGCGTTCGTCTCGCCTTCGTCCACATCCAGATCATCACATCACACATGAACCGTTTCCTTTGGCTTTCCCTTTTTTCCTTGTTTGCATTTTCTTTGCTCGCGCCTGGCGTAGCCGCCCAAGAGCCGGCCATCACCATCTCGGCCACCACGATTCGCAACCAGTTTCCCAGCAGTCTCAGCTTTGAAACCGAAGCCATCAGCCGCGATGGCGAAATCATCAAAGCCGAGCTGGTGTTCTACCTCGACAACCTGTTAGGGCTCGACAATCTGAATCGTCGCCAGATCGAGTTCGAGCCAGGGAAAAAGGTGACTCTTGCCTACACTTGGGATACGGATGGAATCACCACGCCGCCTTTCGCGCCCGTGGTGTTTTATTGGGTGGTGACCGATTCCACCGGAGCGAAATTACAGACCGAGCCCCAGCGCGTGTTCTACGAAGACGTGCGTTTTCGCTGGAAAAAACTGGAAGATGAGCGCATTTCGGTTTGGTGGTACGACAAGCCCAAAAAATTTGGCAGACAAGTGTTCGCTCTCGCTCAAAAGGCGGTGGAGCGACAGCGTCAGTTATTTGGCGCTGATTTGGAGCATCCGATTCGCATAGTCATTTATGGCACTCTTGAAGATTTCCAAGCCTGGCATGGCGTTCCCACCGAATGGGCCGGAGGATTGGGCTTTCCGGCCTTTGGCATCACCACGCAAGTGGTCAAGGGGAAACGGCCCGACAAGGCTTGGCTCAATGATGTCATCCCGCACGAGATTTCTCATCTCTATTTTGAGCAAGTGGCAGGCAACCCGGCCGCGCCCGCGCCCACCTGGCTCAACGAAGGCGTCGCTCAATATAATGAGTTTCAAGACCAGCGTTGGATTGTCGAGGAAATGCGCGAGGTGGCGAAGGAAGGTCAACTGATTCCGCTCGTCACTCTCACGGCCGGATTTGGTCGTTCGGATGAAACGCGAGTGCGTTTGGCTTATAAAGAATCCTATTCAGCCGTGGTTTATCTTATCGAGACGTATGGCCAAGAGGGTTTGGCGCGTTTACTGGCTGCGTATAAAGCGGGCAAGGCCGGAGACGACGCATTTGAGGCCGCTTTGGGCGTCAGTATGGGTCAATTTGATCTGGATTGGGCCGAGTGGCTGGGTGCGCCGCCCGGCTCACTGGTCACGCCCACGCCTTGGGTTTATCCTACGCCCGAACCTCCCACGCCCCTGCCTTTTTACCAGAAAACCCGCACCCCTTCGCCCACGCGCGCCAGCGTTTCATCACCCACTCTCACTCCTTCTCCTTCACCCACCCTCACGCCCATCCCATCTCCCACGCGCCCATTCACTCCTTCGCCCACGCCCACTCCTCTTCCTTCAACGGCGTTGTCGCAGGAAATACCCCTGTGGCTTCCCCTGGCATGCTGTTTTGGCGTCCTGAGCATTCTCTTGGCTTTGGGCGGGCTTCTACTCATTGTTTTGTTGGCGCGAAAGGCAAGCTAATGCCCAAAATCACGTTTATTGGTGCAGGCAGCGTCATCTTCGCCAAGACGCTGATGGGGGATATCCTCAGTTATCCCGAGTTGGCGAACGCGATCTTGAGCCTACATGATATCGATCTGGATCGATTGCGCGTCTCAAAAATGGTGGCCCACAAAGTCGCTCGGGCGTTGGGCGCGTATCCTGTTATCGAGGCGACGACCGATCGACGCGCAGCATTGGATGCCGCGGATTATGTGATCGTCATGTTTCAGATCGGCGGCTACAAACCGGCCACGGTGATCGATTTTGAAATTCCCAAGAAATATGGCTTGCGGCAAACCATCGCCGATACGGTGGGCATTGGCGGCATCATGAGAGGGCTGCGCACCATTCCTGCATTACTCGATGTTTGTCGAGACATGGAAGCGCTATGCCCCGACGCGCTTTTGCTAAACTACGCCAACCCAATGGCTATGAACATGTGGGCTATCGATAGGGCCAGCTCAGTAAATGCGGTGGGGTTGTGTCATAGCGTGCAGAGCACCGCGCGGGCTCTGGCCGATGACTTGGACTTGCCGGTGGAGGAGATCAATTATCTCTGTGCGGGCATTAATCACCTGGCTTTTTTTCTGCGTTTCGAACATCAGGGACATGATCTTTATCCACGTTTGCGCGAGCTGGCCGAAAGCGGAAACTATGGCCGGCGTTTTCGCGGCCTGGCTGATCATGTTCGCTATGAAGTTTTGCGTCGCTTGGGGTATTTTGTCACCGAATCCAGTGAACACTTCGCGGAGTATGTTCCCTGGTTCATCAAGCGCGACCGACCCGACCTTATCGAAAAGTACGAAATCCCGTTGGATGAATATATTTTGCGCTGCGAGTTGCAAAACGCCTATTGGGAGTTTCAGCGCGGCCAATTCGAACGAGAAGACATGGAGATCGAGGTGACGCGCAGTGAGGAGTACGCCGCGCGCATCATCCACAGCATGGAGACGGGCCGGCCGCGAGTCATCTATGGCAATGTGATCAACCGGGGATTGATCGATAATCTGCCGCAAGGTTGTTGTGTGGAAACGCCTTGCCTGGTGGATAAAAACGGCGTCTCACCCACGCGCATCGGCCCATTGCCGCCTCATCTGGCCGCCCTCATGCGCACCAACATCAATGTGCAAGAGCTCACGGTCGAAGCCGCGCTGACTGGCGACCGAGAACGCGTCTATCATGCGGCTATGCTCGATCCTCACACTGCGGCCGAACTCGATCTGGAGCAAATATGGCGTCTCGTGGACGAATTGATAGAGGCCCATGGCGAATGGTTGCAAGGTTTTGAGCCAGGCTCTTGAGCGGCTCATGGTTATGAGCGCCTGACAGTTGCATTGTGGAGCGCGGGCAGGTTTTTCATCGAGCACGCGGTGGTTTCCAATGGCGAGCAAACGTCGCTCGGCCTCATTTCTTCTACTCGTCATCGCCGACCGAGGCTTGCCCGGCGCTCAGCGGCGCGACGGTAATGGTCTTATACCGGAGCACGCGCACCTGACCAGGACGTCCGCGCTTGAGACGGCGCAGATGCCGACGCTGAGTGACCATGACCGCGACCTTGGCGTCGCGTCGGGCCGATGAATGAAACGCGGCCCAGCCTGCGGCCTGCTCGATGACCGGCGGCGGAACCTCGCGACCTTCGCTACGAATGATCACATGAGCGCCGGGCGCGTCTTTCACATGTAGCCACATGTCATTCGGCTGGGCCAGTTTCCAGGTGACAATATCGTTTTGCAACGCGTTGCGGCCAATGAATACATCGAAGTTGTTTATGCGAACGCGTAAGGGACGGGTGCGAGCGGATGCAACGCGGCGCTTTGGCGCAGCTTCGCGCACAAGCCCCGACAACAGCGCGGCTTCGCGAATTTCCTCGATCTGAGGCGCATTGTCGGCCAGCTCCAGGTCGCTTTGCAGTTGCTCTATATAGGCCAGGTCGCGGTCCACTTCAGCCAAAAGCTCGGGCACTTTGGCGGCCGCTCGTTTGGCTTTGCGATAGCGAGCGAAATAGGCCTGCGCATTTTCCGACGCGGATAGAGCGGGATCCAGAGGTATGTGCAAGATTTCTTCGCCTGTATCGGCTTCCAGCTCGCGATCGCCAGGGGTTATCTTCCAGGCGTAAGTTAATATCCACTCGCCGAAACGACGCCATTGCGCCACTTGCTCGTCGCTCACAGCCTGCTCGTTTAAGGCGGCGCGACGGGCGAGGAGTTTCTTGTGAGCGTTTGCGAGCAATTGCCGCACCTGTTTTCTCCGACCCGCGTAGCTATCAGCGCCGATGACGGTCGAATAGTAGAGGTGAGCGGCGTCACTTATGGCGCGGCAGTGTTTCAGCCTGCCCAAGTGGCTCAGCTCGTAAGGCGCGAAAGCCGCGGGCGTTTCGTCAATGGGGTCTAGGGCCACTGTCGGGGCCCAGCCGCCCTGTAAAGGCAGGTTGCGAAACCATGACAGGGCGTCGAACAAAGCCGAAGCCCGTACATTGGGATGAGATGGCTCGGCCTGTGCGTCACCGGTGGCTCGATGGATGATTTCACGAGCGGCCAGGGGGCTAAGCCCGGAAATCCGCCTTACCAACACGCGCCATAGAGGCTGACCGGCCGGCGTTTGATTGAGTAAACGCTCCAAATCAGCCTCTGTAATCAGGTCGATGGGTTGTTTCCCCTTCGGCGGAGGAGGCGGTTGATAAGGGGCCGCGGGAAGAATGGTGCGATAAGGATTTTCATCCGGCCCAAAGCGGCGCAATGCGTCCAATATGCGGCCGCGTTCATCGAGCAGAGCCAGGTTGCTCCATCGTCCCATGATTTCGCCCACCAATGTGGTCGCGCCGTGTTCGCGATGCTGGAAACGTAAATAAAGCACGCGCTCCCAAGGCGGTTGAAAGATGCGCGTTACCCGCGCGCCGCGTAGATGTTTGCGGGCGAGCAACAGAAATGGCGTGTCGCTGGCAAGGCCTCGCCGCGCTCTTTGGGGCAGGAAATGAACGCGGGCATGCGCCGCCGTCGCATCGAGTAAGAGCCAGCGTCGTTCGCCATGATGGAACACTTCGAGGCTGAGGCTATGTTCGTCGGGTTGCACAACAGCTTGCACGCGACCGCCCAGAAGGCGCTCTTCCAGTTCGCGAACCACGGCGGTGAGGGTGATGGCGTCCATTTACTCCAAATCGAACCCCATCTCCTGCAATACGCGTCGTAGATGCGTGCGCGCGGGTTGGGATGCACGGCGAGCCGAGTGCTCAAGCCAGCCATAGGTTTCATGTTCGGGTTCGCCTTCTTTCACCGTCACCTGTCGGCCTTTGTAAATGCCTGTTTCCTGCATGATGCGGTCGTATTCCCGCAAAGCCTCATCCTCGCGGCTTGTATCATAATGCTCCCAATGAAGGACGGCTTTTAGAGGCAAGCGCGGTTTGAAAATCGGCTCTTCTGCCGGCCAGCCTAATGTCATGCCCGAGATGGGGAACACAAGTTGCGGCAGCTGCAACAATTCGGCTACTGCCGCGGGGTCGTTGCGAATGCCGCCAATGAAACACATCCCCAGTCCCAACGACTCCGCAGCAAGCGCGGCTGTTTGCATAGCGATGGCCGCATCTACAGCCGCGATCAAGAAACTCTCCACATAGTTTGTTACGGGGCGATAACCCTGTATTTCACAAGCTCGAGCCAGTCGATGCCAGTCCGCACACCAGGCCAGGAAGACGGGCGCCTCTCTAATGTGACGTTGATTACCGCAAAGTTCGGCCAGGCGATGACGTTTTGTCGGGTCGGTGACCGCAACGACGCTGTAAGTTTGTAGATTCGAGGAGGTCGAGCTGCGCTGAGCCGCGGCCACAATAGTCTCAACCAACTCAGAGGAAACCGGATCGGATTTGTAACGTCGGATGGAGCGGTGCCGATGGATGAGTTCGATGGTGGGAGCGCTTATTTCTCCTTGTGCAAGCGGCGCATTGATATTCGACATAATATCTCCTTTCTAAAAGCGATAACGGATTCCATATGAGTTGCACGATTTTGCACCCGATGATTGTAACATATTCGCGCTCCCACAGTGAACGAAGTGCATTCTAATGACGCCTGTTTTGAATCTGTCCGATATCGTTTTATCGAGCCGGTGCGGCTGTGGACGAAACGGCGCCCTGTAGTAGAATGACGCGTGGTTGTTCGTCGCGACGCAGAGAAGGCTCACTGGCGTCGGACGAGAGCGCAAACCCTCAGAGAGCCGACAGCGAATTTTTTCAGAGACACGCGTCATGCACTCAAAAAATCTCACTCGCGGCGTCAAGCACAAAGCATTGGAATTGGGCTTTGATCTGGTCGCCGTCGCTGCTGTGGGAGCAAGCCCTGATTACCAACGTTATGTGCGTTGGCTCGAGGCAGATCGCGCCGGCGACATGGGTTACCTGCTTCGTCATGCCTCATTGAAAGCCGACCCGCGCAATTTGTTGCCCGACGCGCGCTCGATGGTGGTGGTGGCGTTGAACTACGCGCAGGCCGTGGACCCGGCCCTGAGAGCAGACCCCTCGCGAGGCCAAATCGCGGCCTATGCATTGGGCGACGACTACCATAAAATCATGCGTAAGGCCCTTATCCAGCTAGACGCCTGGATACGCGCTCAAACAGGGCGCACAAGCCATGGTCGCGTCTTTGTAGATAGCGCACCCATATTGGAGCGTTCATGGGCAAGCCGCGCGGGGTTGGGGTTCATCGGCAAAAACACCTGTCTCATCCATCCCCGACTTGGTTCTTATTTTTTCCTTGGCGGTTTGCTCATTCCCGAACCACTCCAACCCGATGGGGCTCCTCATATCCAAGCCTCATCCGCTTCGTCCATGATCTGGTGGCGTTTTGATGACGGCGCGCGCGCGACATGCGGTCGTTGCACCCGTTGCCTCGACGTTTGCCCCACCAACGCCCTGGTTTCGGCTCATGAGCTGGACGCGCGATTGTGCATATCCTATCTGACCATCGAACTGCGCGGGGAGATTCCGCCCGAACTGCGACCCAAAATAGGAAACTGGGTGTTTGGGTGCGATCTGTGCCAGGACGTTTGCCCCTGGAACCGTCAGGCCCCACCCGCGACCCACCCGCGGCTGCAACCCCATCCCGACCGGCTCGCGCCGCCCTTGCTCGATCTGCTGGCGCTCAGTCCGGAAGATTTCGCCCGCCGTTTTCGCGGCAGTGCGGTGAAGCGGGCCAAATGGGAGGGTTTCATGCGCAATGTATGTGTGGCCGCGGGCAACTGGGGCGAGCCCGCGGCGTTGGAAGCTCTCACCTATCACCTCCATCATAGCCCCGCTTTGGTCGCGACTCATGCCGCCTGGGCGCTGGCTCGTCTGAAAGGAGATGCAGGCCGCGCCGCGCTTGAAAAATGGATGTCGGAGCGAGGCTAAAGTCACCTTCAAGCCCCGACATCATAGTAGCAAAGCGCCCTCGTGTTGCAAGAGCCAGCGCTTGCGCCACAGACCGCCGCCATAACCCACCAGTTTGCCGCCGCGTCCGATGACGCGATGGCAAGGGATGATGATGACGATGGGATTTCGGGCGTTGGCCGCGCCAACAGCCCGCGCGGCCGCATGGCCGCGGCCCAAAGCCGTTGCGATCTCTCCATAAGTTGTGGTGCGGCCATAGGGAATGGTTAAAAGATGCCGCCATACGGCCTGCTCGAAGGCGGAGCCGGCGGGAGCCAGAGGCAGGTCGAAGGTGCGCAGTTCGCCGTGGAAATAGGCGTCCAGCTGCCGCGCGGCTTCCTCCAGGAGCGCTGTCGGTTTGGCGGCATCCCCTGCTTCACCGACGAACGTCACGCGGGTGATGGCTTCATCACCGACGATGAGCAGTTTGCCAATGGGCGTGTCGAGATAGAGATGGGAAGACATGAGAATTCACTGCTTTGAAAATAGACGATAAGACCATAAGACGATAGGACGATGGGGTTAGGTTCGGCCATGGTCTCATCGTCCTATGGTCCCATCGTCC
>JAADII010000005.1 GCA_013151415.1 Chloroflexota bacterium | reverse complement strand
AAATTGCCGTGAAACATAAATATAATCAAAGACGCGTCTCATTCCTCGCCCTCTGCAATGCGACGCGCCAATTCCTCATGATACATTTTTCGGATTGTATGGATATCGGGCGTCGGCTCATCGACGGGCAACGCGCCGAATAGTTCTGAAATCGGACGCACCCGAATCGGGATCATGATGATGCGGTCGCCCTGCACCGTCATCAGCAGGCGATCCTTAGGCCGCAGGTTCAGCGCTTCGCGGATCTCTTTGGGAATGGTGATCTGGTTCTTCGAGGTGATGGTGGCAAGCCCGAGCATTCTCCGACTTTCTCCAGAGAGTACGATGGATTTCCTTTCGCCTTACATTTTTAGCTTTGTTCCTCCATTTGTCAAATCGCCCGACAGGATGGGGTGCGTTTCAGGATTGGGGCCGTTGGTTTGCCTTCGCGCTCCGACTTAAGTCGGTCATTGCGGGCGTTCCGCCGAACGTCCATCTGCATGGACGAAGGCGCGGCCAGGTCGGTGTAGGTCGACCTCCGGCCGCTGGCACGCGTTGACCGGTTTCAACCGGAGCGCGCCCCCATTTTGAAACACACCCGACAGGCGCCGGAGCCATCCCTTGAAGTGAATGGCGCATCGATCATTTGATCTGCACGGGCAGATAAAGACACGATTTCAGGGCGAGCGCGTCGGAGACATGCACCTTGACGCGGTCGGGCCGGGCGGCCACGCGGCCATCATGCACCCGCAGTTCGATCTCGTAGTCACCACTCGCGTCGGCGAAGAAAAAAGTCGAGGCCGCATCCGCGTTGCTAAACCAGGCCCGGCTGCCCTCGGGTTGAGCGACCACGCTCCACACATAGGCGAGCGGGTCGTTATCCTCGTCATATGATCCAAGGCCACTGAGCAAGACGCCACAGCCGCGAACCGCGGTGAGATCGGGGCCGGCATCCGCCACAGGTTGGATGTTAAAGCGCGCAGTCACCTCAACATTCACCTCGGCCGCAGCTTTCTGGCCCTGGCTGTCGCTCACTTCCAGGCGAATGACATGCTGACCCGACGGCAGATCCGTCGTTTCCAGACGCGGCCCCGTCCCCAGCAGCGAGTCACCGTTCAGCAACCAGCGGAACGCATCCTCGGGCAAAGCGCCATCCTCCATATCCGAGGCCGCGGCCTGTAGCATAAGCAGCTCACCCTCGCTGATGGTGGCGTCCGGGGAAAGGATATGCACCTGCGGCGGCTTGTTGGGAACCATGAAGGGAGGGGAAATCGCCTCGCTCGTGTTGAGACCGTCGCTCACCAACACGCGCACCTGGGCTTCATCACCTCCGGGCAGGTCATCGAGATCGACGGTCAACTCGGTCGTCTGCCAGTCCACGGCCAGGGCGCGCCAGTCGGCCTCCGGTCGAGGACGATACTGCACCATGGCCGACAGATCATCGCCATCCGCGTCTGCGCTTTGCCAGCGTATGGTCAGGGTTTCATCCAGGGCCTGGGCGGAGGCCGGAGATAGCAGTGCGACCGTGGGCGCATGGGGGCTGCGTTCGAGAATGGCCAACAGCGCGTCGCCCTGACGCAGTTCCAGAGAAACAACGCCGTCGGGTAGGGGCAGGCGCTCTGAAAAGCTGAGGGGTGGGACGATGACCGAGTGGTCGGGCATATCCACATGCGTGGATTCGAGAGCAAACTGCCGTTCGTCCAGGATCTGTCCGTCAGCCCCGCGCAGGAGCAGCCGGTAGTCACCCTGGTTCGCCTGCTCCTCATCCCCAAATGGCAATGACATTTCGTAGGCCGGGCGCAACACCCACTGGCCATCGGTTATCTCTTCGCCACTGACCAGCAGATAGGGCTGTGACATCTGCGTTTCGACGGCGTGCGTTTGCAGGGAGCGGCGAGCTTGCGGCGTCAGGGTGGGATAGGGCAGTTTCTGCTGAGTCATTGCCGCGAAGAGACGGATCCAGTTTCGAGGGGAGATCCATAAGGGAGGCCCCCCATACGACATGAAATCATGGGCGTCGGCTTCGGTCGCGCCCGGCGTGATGACATCGAACTTGAACACATCGAAACCGTAAAAACCCAGAGTGCCATGTGGCCAGGGCCAATCCTTGTCGCACCAGGCCGGATTATTACATTCGGCCTGGTGCCCCGGCGGCGGTCCGGCGTGATTCAGGCCCAGGGCGTGCCCCAATTCATGGGCAAGGTTGTCAGCACGGGACTCGCGACCAAACGAAGTCCCACCTCCTCCCAGTCCTGCACAGGGGAAACCCCTGTCCACCAGAACGAACACGGCCAACTTATTCGCGCGGTTAGGGAAGGCCTTATCGATGAAGTTCATGAGATCATTACAGCGAGGGCCAGCCACCGCGCCGCCTCTGTCCACGTAGGTCAAGGTGGCGTCATAATTGGTGTGTATGGTGCTCTCATCCACGGGATAGACGGAGGCCAGGTAATCTACGCTGGCGTTGAATCCTTGCCGCGTAGGCGTGAATTGTTGGCCACTCTGCCGACGATCCAGCTCCACGAGGTGAATTTGACTCGTGAAGGCGGGGACGGTTTGGAAGGGAACGGCCGCGATGCGGATGCGATTGGCGGCGTCGTTGCAGCCCTGACATTCTCGCAATCCCTGTGGCGGCAAGACCTCCGCTTCCAGATAAATCTTGCCCGGTAACGTCCAGGCCTTGGGCAAAAGGAAAACCCAACTCTTGATCACATCCTCGCGTTTCGCGGCCAGGGTTTCGCCTGGCCGCAGGGTGATGGCCGCGGCCACCTTGGGCGGTGCGCTAATGGGATGCACCTCGCTCGGTCTGGGGCAAAGATGGGTGAAGGATGCATCGGTGTAGCAGCGCAGGACCGCGCGCACATTTTCCAACGGCTGATTGCCCGTCGCGCCGGACACCCCGGCATAGAACCGCACCGCCGTGGTGCGCTCGGCCACCAGGGGCGCGGCCACGGGGACAGCCGGATAGGTGAAGGTGGGAGGCGTCGATCCACCACCCGTTGTTTGGTGGTTTTCAGGAACCCACATCTGCGTGGCCTGGGTGATCTCCAACGCCTGCGCCCAAAGATTAAAGTAGCCGACATCGACCAGGGTTAACGAACGTTCGTCGTAAGCTGTCAGGCCCATAAAATCCTGCGCCTCCACGCGCACCCGCGCCGTGCGCGCAGGCATATAAGTCAATATCTGTTCGACGATGGCGTACGGATAGACCGCATAATCGCAGAGAGGCGAGCCCATGAAACCACATACCGCAAATGCACCCACTTCCTGGTTCTGCGCGTCGAAAAACCTCACCCGCACGCCGGCCACGCCCGAACCGCCATCGTAGGCGATGAACTTGAGCTTGAGCGCAGGGCTCTGGTAGGGAGTGCTGGCGTCCAGGGGTTGCATAATCTGCACCACGGGCGGGGTCGTATCGGAGATGCAGGGCGGCCCGACCGACGTAAAGGTGAGATCATCGATGATCTCATGAGCAAAGTAGCCGGGCATGGCCGCGGAGAACTCGATCTTCACGCTGCGAATGTTCGCATTCGAGGATTGGACCGTCAGTTCATGGGTGATGGGCGTGGGACCGCGCCCCAGATAAATGGTCTGATGCGTGACGAATCCGGCGCCCGGCGTGGGATCGCTGTAGGCGTACATGACGGCGGTGATGGGGAAAGAATATCTTCGATCCAACCCCACTTTGACGCTAACCCGAGATTGCCCTGTGGTGAAACGAATGCGCATAACCTTGTGTGCGTCGAACTCCTGCCCGGCCGTATGGTTGGTGAGTGCGTGATTGGGGCTGCTGACCTGCACCGGCGGAGCGATGATGTGTGCGCTGTCCAGGAACTCCACGCCTCGATTGCTTGCGGGATCGCCGCAGTATTGCGTGCGCACCGTGTCGGGATGGGGGATGTTCTCTTCGAACGTGATCACAGGGGCTATGGATGGCGTGGATGTGGGCGTCCGCGTGGGCGTGGGACTCGGCGTCGGCGTGGGGGTGGGCGTCGCGGTCGGAGGTTTCGGCGTCCGGGTCGGAGTGGGCGTTTTCGTCGGCTTTGGGGTCCTTGTGGGCGTGGGCGTTTTCGTTGGGGTTCGCGTGGGCGTTCGGGTGGGTGTAGGCGTGCGCGTGGGCGTAGGCGTCGGGGTGGGTGTGGGCGTCGCGCTCAGGATGACGCGCAAAATGTAGGGGTTGCCCGCGTCGTAAGCGCCGTTGTATCCCCACACGCGCACATACCAGTTCCCGCTCTGATTCGCCGTGTAAACGATCCGCTCCGACGTCCCCCCTGAATTGTTGGATGTGGTCACATACCCCTGATCGGGATTGTACAACACCAGATCATAATCGGCCGGAAGATTCGTTTGCCCTATCCCATATAGATCAATCTGCATTTGCTGGCCCTTGCTCACCGTGAACTTGAAGTAGTCCTCATCCCCGCTGGGACAAATGTAGCCCAAATGCTCGGCTCCCGGAACCGCCACCCCGGCCGCGCCGAAACTATCGTTCGGCTCGTTGGGATCGTCAGGACACTCGATATGATAAGTGATCACCAGCCGCGGCTTGGCGCTGTCCTCGCGGCTCATGAATTGCCGGCCATAGTACGTCCCATCGGTCGGCCCGCGCAACATGACCCCGTAGTTCGACACCCCCTGAAGCCAGCCCTGCGCAAATCCGCTGATGTCGAAACTCTTATACCCCCCGCTGCTATCCACATTTACCCTCGGATTGAAGAGCGAGGCATCCACCGTCGGGGCGTTGTTCCAGGTGATCGTGGTCTCGCTCCAGGCGCTGGTCACCGAATAGATTCTAACCGCCACCGAGCCCGCCCCCCACGCGCTCGTCTGATACAACTGCATGATGGCGCTATCGATCACCGCACCCGACGGCAATGAGGAGAGATCAAATCGCACGAATGTGACGTACTCCGTAGGACCATCGATGGCGCTGTAAGACAATTGCAGCGTGGACTCGCCGCCAAAGTTGCCGTTGGGCTGGCTGCTCTTCACGAACGCATCCGCCACTGCATATAAGGTCACGCTTTCCTGCGGCGCCAGCGCCGCATTGGACGCGTCGGTGGCGGCGAATGAGTATCCATCCGGTGGGCGCCATGCCACGAATGCCAGAAGCCATAATAAGACGGTAAGCGTAATGGCGAGGGAAAAGCGTTTGCAGCGCATGAGCTTATCTCTCCTGGATGACGTGCTGAACCCTGGTTTGGATCAGCAAAGACAACTCCCTCAGGTCCTGAAAGAACCAGCGTTCGCCGCTTTGGATATGTTCCAACTCACCGAAAAAGGTCGGCGGCGATTGATTGTCATCTTTCGCCTCCCAGCGCAAACGCACCAGAAAAGAGGCGATGTGAAGTTGCGTGTGCGGTGTTGTAGTCATGCTGCGTTTCCTATGAATGCATCTTCCATGACGGCCAAAGGCCCGAGACCGGAGGGATGAATGACCGAAGGAACCACAGGCTGATGCCAACGCGACAGCCGAAGCAAGCAACAAGCCTTTGCGCCCCTTTATACCGCACCGGTGGCTACAAAATGGCTACAAAACGCCGCGTTACGTTTCTCTTCACCGGCGTTCTATGCTAAAATGGCGAGAGTGCACGGCATTTCAACCTTTTAGCAAGGGAAGACCATGACTACGACTCGCGTTCGTTGGCAAGATCATATCGAGGCCTCACCCGACCTGCATCACGGCGAACCCTGCATCAAGGGCACGCGGATTCCCGTCAAGATTATCATTGGCAGCCTGGCCGACGGCATGACGCCCGAAGAAGTCATAATGGCTTATCCCCAACTGACCAATGAGGACATCCTGGCGGCCCTGTCGTACGCTGCTGACATACTCCATGACGATATTCTCATTCCAGTGCCGGCTTGATGGAAGACATCTTACGCATCAAGGTTGATGAAGATCTACCCCTCGCTGTAGCCCAACTATTGCGGAGCGCTGGATATGATGCAGAGACGGTGCTGGAAGAAGGTTTAGGTGGTTGGAAGGACAACGCTTTATGGCGCGTGGTGCAAGAAGAACAGCGTCTTTTCGTGACTGCGGATAAGGGCTTCGGAGATATACGCTTCTATCCGCCAGGATCTCATCAGGGCATACTACTCCTGCGCCCGGATGCGGATGGCATTCAGCCGCTCATTGAATTGATGCAGAAAGTAATGTCAGCTTATGACCTGCGTTTTCTTGCGGGGTTGCTGGTCGTGATCACGCCACGGGGCATTCGTATTCGGGGCAAAAGGAAACTGTAAGCGCGCCGTCCAACGCCGCATGGCATGTCGTCGCTCCCAGAAGCGACGACGCAAGTGTGCGTCTTCGATTGTTCGCGCCATACGCCAGGACGCGGCGCGAGACCTGGACATGACTCGCGCGGCGCCATCGCGATCCCCCACCGCGGCCAACGCCCGCGCTCGCGCCAGCCATATATCCTTCTCCACGGCCAAAGGCTCGCCAATGGACGCCAGCAACTCCACCGCGGCCTCGGTGTAAGCCGCGGCCATCTCGGTCTCGCCCATCTGAAGACAAGCCAGCCCCGCCCACATCCGGGCCCGCGCTCGTTCGAGAACCAGTCCGAGAGACTCCGCCTGCGCCTCGGCTTCTCGAGCATGAACCCGCGCGACCTCTCCTTCCTCGGCCAGCAACGTCAATTGGGCAAGAGCCAATCGAGCATGAATTTGTTCATGAGGCGCGCGAATCGCTTTCGCCAACCGAAGGGCCTCGTTCGCGCTTTCCTGCGCCCTTGACAGATCATTCTTTTGCAACAGCGCTTGCAGTGTCAGCGCGCGAACCAAACCCAGCCCATATTCGATCCGTCGGCAAATGTCGATGGCGGCCCCCACTCGTTGCGCGGCCGTGTCCTCGTCACCCGCCTGATAATAAGCCTGAGCCGCGTAGATCAGGGCCGCGGCCTCCCCGCGCCGGCTACCGGTCGCGCGCTGCAACTCCAGTGAAGCCTCATGGCATTGAATCGCTTGATCGAAGCGCCCGCGCAGCGCGTAGAGACGGCCCAAATTGTTGAGCGCGTACGACTCGGCCGGTTGCGAACCGATCTCGCGCCCCAATTGCAATGCGCGTTGCGTGTGCGCCTCAGCCTCTTGAAAACGAAGCAGCAACATACACATGGTGCCCATGTCGGTCAGGTCCCAGGCCATGCGATTTTGATCGCCAAGCATTTTATGATAGTGCAAAGCCCTCCGATGTTGCGTCAATGCCCGCTCATATTGCGCCATGTGATAATAAACATATCCTTTGAACTGGGCGATGCGGCCATGCGCTGCCGAATCATCGATAGCTTGCGCGGCCTGAGCGGCCTGCTCCAAAGCTTCTAAAGCTTGCTGAGGACGCCCCAAAAAATAATAAGCGAAGCCCTGTTGCGCATAGAGTCGAGAGAGATGCTGGCGAGAAGGAACGGCCGCAGGATGCGATAAAGCTTGCTGGACGGTGCGCAATGTGGCCTGATAGTCACCGTCCAGGTTATCATATCGGGCGCGCACGGCCAGCGCGTGGAAAAACAGATTTGGATCCTGGGCGTCATTGGCCAGGGCGAGCATGGCGTCAAGGTCCGCATCGCGGCGGTGCAACCGGCCTTGCAGGTAATATAGATTTGCACGCTCGACCAAAATGCGACAACGCTGTTGCCGCGCAGCGGGTCGCGTGCGCGTTGGGTCCATCTCGTCTAGCATATCCAACATCCGGGCATACGCCGTTTCGGCTGCATTCCAGGCGCACACGGTGGTCGCGCGATGAGCGGCCTTGTGATAATAGAACAACGCCTTCTCGAGATCGCCACCGGCGTCGAAGTGCTGAGCCACGCGCTCCACCGGGGCGTCTGTGCTTTGGCTGAGCGCCAACCCTGCGCGACGATGCAATGCACGACGCCGATCCGCGCTCATGCGGTCGAGCGCCACGCGACGAATGAGTTCGTGCACAAAGCGATAGCGCGCCCCGCCAAAACTGAGCAAGCGCCGTCCCACCAGCTCCTCCAACCCCTCCAATGCTTCCATCTCCGGCAAACCGGATGTGATCCGCGCTGCATCGAACGTGAATTCGTGCAAGATCGCGGCCGTTTCCAACATCTGCATGGCCTTGGGGCTGAGACTGACCAGTCGTGAGGCGATCACCTGAGCCACGCTGTCGGGCAAAGGCCAGGCATCGGGAACGAGGGATGAAGCGGTCGGGCGTTCCAGCAACGCGCGAGCGATCTCCAACACGAAAAAGGGATTGCCCCCGGTCGCGACCCACAATCGGCGCTTTTGTTCAGAGCGAAGCGCGCTCAACCCCGCGTGATCCAGAAGTCGGCCCACGCCCTCAAGCGACAATCCCTCCAGAAAAAGCGAGTGCGCGACGCCATGACGGCGGAGCCGACGAATCCATGTCTGCAACGGCTCATCTTCTTCCGACCGATAGGCCAATAGAACCAGGATAGGAGCGCGACGCAGGTGCGGACCCCAATAAAGCAACCAATCTCGCGTGGCCGCGTCGGCCCAATGCATGTCGTCGAGGCACAAAAGCAAGGGCCTATGCGGCCGGGCCAGAGCGTGAAAGGCCTGACGCAACGCCTCGAAAAGGCGAGTTCGATCATGGGGATCGTCTGCTGAACGACGCGGGGCTGGGGTCGGCGCTCGTTCGCGAAGTTCGGGTAATAAAACCGTGAGTTCGGTCAACCAACTGGACGAAAGCGCGCGCAACGCGGGCAGATCGAGCGCGGCCCGCAAAGCGTGAACGAGCGCCTCATAGGGCAGAGGATGTCGGGCGGGGGTGGCCGCGCCGTAAAGCACGGTCGCGCGAGAGCGACTCTGTTCGCCAAACTCTTGCAACAAGCGCGACTTGCCCACCCCCGCCTCACCGCTGATGAAAACCAGCCCGCCCCGATTCCGGGTCGCCCGATTCAATAGCCGCGTCAGTTCGGCCAGCAACAATTCGCGCTCGACATGAGGCGCTTCCAGAGTGGGCAACGTGGTCCAGGAAAGCGAAGGCGCGGGCGTGGAGCGCGCCGCGCCCTGCAGGATCGTAGCATAAGCCGCGCGCGTGGCGGGCGATGGGTCCACACCCAGCTCTCGTTCGAGGATCGATACACAACGCTCGTATTGTTGCAGGGCGGCGCCGCGCTCTCCAAGGGCCGCGTATAATTCCATTAATCGAACATGCATGGTCTCGGCCAGTTCATCCAACGCCAGATAACGCTGCGCATAGACGATGGCCTCGTGCAATCGGCCCGCCTCGGCCTCGACCTTCACCAGGCGTTGCAAAAGTTCGAGCGCGGCCCGCCGCCAGCGCTGACGTTCTTGCAACACCCACATTTCATATTCCGGGGTCGAGGGCAAATCGGCCCCTTCCAAAAATTCGCCCCGCAAATTATTGATGGCGGCGGCCCAATCGC
>JAADII010000160.1 GCA_013151415.1 Chloroflexota bacterium | reverse complement strand
AGTGACCGGCAGGAATCAACCCATCACGTTCAGCGCGCTGACCAATGATACAGACATCGACGGCGATAATATCAATGTGAGTTCGGTGGGAGACGCGGCCCATGGCGCTGTTCATCTTCAGCCTAATCAACCCATTCCCGTGCCCGACCGCAAGATCACTTACATCCCTGATCCCAATTTCATTGGCGTGGATGGTTTCAATTACACCATCACCGACGGCGCTCTTTCCGACGATGGGTGGATCACAGTCCGCGTGGTGAACTTCGATGTTGATAACAGCGGGGTCATCGACATCGTCGATGTCATGCTGGTGGCCAATGCCTGGAATCGACGCTGCGGCGACGCGCAATACAACGATGCTTACGATTTCGACGGCGATTGCGTGATCGATGTCATGGACATCATGCGGGTGGTTGCAGCCTGGCGAGATGCGTTGTGAGAGTTGTCAGAAGCATGAAGTCACACCGGGCACTTTCTCTTCAACGAGGTTTAGGAATATGACTCGACGCCACCTTCGTCCTTGGCGAACGCGACGTTTCTATTATGGGAAAACGCTTGTTTTCATGGTCGCGCTTTTGGCCCTCTCGTTCGTTATTCGCGCGCGCGCATTCTCCTATTTCTACGCGCCCGATCGCACTGCGGCTCAGGTCGAGAGTTTGTCCACGCCTCGCGCCCAAACGCATTTTCAGCCCGAAGCGCAGAACCGAGCGCATTTTTTCCCCTTCATTCAAAATCAACGCTTTGTTCAGCCGCAACTGGCGCCGTCGCCTCTCGATGCGGTGCACAGTGTGGCCGAAAGCGAGTTTACGTTGGACATCGTTGTACGCGACGTCGTCGATTTGAGCGATTTTCGGTTTACGCTCCATTACGATCCCGGCTTGCTCCAGGCGTTGGATGTGGAAGCCGGCCCTATGTTAACCGAGACGGGACGCTCTATCGCCATCATTGGACCCAGCATCGACAACGCAAAGGGCGTGCTGGAGTTTGGCGCACTTTCTTCGGGAGATGCGGCCGGCGCGAGTGGGAGAGGCGTGCTCGCCATCATTCATTTCCGGCCTCTCAAAGCGGGCGTCGCGTCGTTGAGCTGGTCGAAGGTTCGATTGACAAACACACACGGCTCGCTGATTCCCGCCTCTGGTCTTGAAGGGAGCGTCACGTTGCAGAAGGCTCCGATCACACCCTCGCCTTCGCCGACTATTACACCCTCGCCCACGTTTACGCCTACGCCCACCTCCACATCCATGCCCACGTTTACGCCCACGCCCACCATCACACCCTCGCCCACGCTTACGCCCACGCCTTTGCCCGGAACAACGCTTTTCGCTCAACCTATTTCCGCCACCCATAGTTTGGCTGGGGGAGACTTCGTTCTCGACATTGCCGTCGAGAATGTCAGCGATCTGGGGGCTTACCAGTTCACATTGCATTTCGAACCCACCATCGTGGAGGCCCAAAGCGCCTATCTTGGCCCCTTCTTGGCGACGACCGGACGTCAAGTCGTGTTCCTTCCTTTCACCATCGATAATGCACAAGGCGTCATCACGGTGGGCGCCTTCACTTATGGCGACGCACAAGGCGCTTCCGGTTCGGGGACGCTCGCCAGCATTAAATTTCGCCCTGTTCGCATCGGAACCACGCCTCTTACCTGGAGCGACGACGTTCTTACTAGCACGCAACCCCATTCCATTCCTCATGAGTCGTTCTCAGGCGAAATCACCATTGCTCCCTGAGCGCATGAATGTAATGCGTGCATCACGCCTCGGTTTTGCGGCGGTTCTTTTTCTCGTCATGTTCAAAAGACAACCAGGGGCCACGCGGGCAATTCACCATTATCCTTGCGTCGGCGCTTTGGCATTGCGCTGTCGGCGCGTGATGGCGCAATAGGGGCTGAGTTTGGATAGGCATATTGGCGCGCTGCGCATGGGTGAATTCGCTCTATATAAGCAACGGCAATAGATGTATACTGGAAACAGGGTTGAAGGGTTGTCCCTATGGCGTGACGGCCCTTCAGCCCTGCGAGCGCCCCATATGCGCCAGTGATCTCCCTGACTTTCATCGAACGGCGCGATGACGGCGCTCGTCCTGCCCTCTGCGCCATCCCGGTGCAGCAACCCAAAATCGGGCCTGAGCCAAAAGATTATCCTCGCTTTCAAGTCAACTCTTATGAGCTACGACGTCATCATCGCCGGGGCCAGTTTTGCCGGCCTGGCCGTCGCCGCCCCATGGCGCGGCAAGCGCGTCCTGTTGCTAAGCCCCAAGCCCATTGGCGCCGGCCAGACCTCGGCATGCGGTGCGTTGGTCTCCACGCTGGAGTCATTGGGGCTGAAGGCGTCGATCCGCCAGATTCATAGACGGCCGGCGCTGCACACCTCGAAGCGCGCCTTGCCTTTTCGACGCCATCTCACCGGATTCCCCTCCGCGGCGCCGCTGCTTCCTGGTTTAGCGGGGCCCGCGACCACTGGAGAAGAGGAATGACGCGAAAACATCTTGCCCTCATGATAATCGCTTGCGCGATCCCGCTTCTGGCTCTGATCGCCATCCTTTGGTTCCAAATCCAGGTCAGCATCGTCCTTTTGGTGGGATTGCTGCTCATATGCCCGGCGCTCCATCTCTTGTTGGTGGGCTTTGGCATGGATCACGACTCGACCCATTTTGAAGCGGACGAAGATAAGGTCGGGTCAGCTCCCTCGTAAACGCCGACCAGGGTTCCATCGTTCAACATTCGAGCTGGAGGAGATGAGGGGCTTGACCTGAACGGAATAGAAGATGCGCGCCGCCGCGGAATTCACAAATCGTCGTTTTTTCATTCAAGGTGCAACCATGGTGCAATTCGACAACGGTCTCAAACAACGCGTGGCCGTCCTTCGCTGGGTCATGCCCATTGCTTTTGCCGCGTTGGTGGTTGTGTATCAACTGGGTTTCGCGCGCTGGTTGCACGACAATGTAAATGCGTCGCTTCATTTCAGTGCGGAAGTCCTCTTTTTTGGTCTGACCGGGCCGTTGCTCGCTTTCTGGAGTCTCACATTGGTGGGCCATTGGTTGAACGAAAAGGAGCAAGCCGAGCAATCCGCCCGCATCAAGGATTCCTGGCTGGCGTCCATTACCGAAGCCTCGGCCGACGCCATCATCAGCCTGGACCCTGAGGGGCGCATCGAATCATGGAATCGCGGTGCGGCGCTGCTGTTGGGCTATACGGCTCAGGAGGCGCGCGGCCATTCGCTGGCCGACATCTTTGGCGGGGGCGGGGCCGCGGCTATCGAGGCGCAATGGTTGGCCCGCTCCACGCGGCGCTCTGGTTTTGTGCGCGGGCATGAAACCACCATCCTCACCGCGGCTCGTCGTCCCATCATCGTTGAACTGACGGCCACCCATATTACGGCTGACAACGGCGAACCCCTGGGCATCTCTCTCATTCTGCGCGACATCACCAACCGCAAACGTCGCCAGGCCGAGATCGAGCAACTGAACGCCAGCCTCAACCAACAAGTGGCCGCCCGCACCCGCGAGCTGGCCGAAAAAGTGGAGGAGCTGGCGCGGGCCAACGCCGAACTACAGAAGTTGGACCAAACGCGCGCCGAGTTCATCTCTCTGGTCTCCCACCAGATACGCGCGCCGCTCACCAACATTCGCGGCGCGGTGGAGCGCATCCAAAACGCTTGCTGCTCGACCAGCCCCACCTGCGCCCGAATGTGCGCCATCATCGATCAGCAGGTTGCTCGCCTGGACCGTTTGGTGCAAGATGTGCTCGACGCCAATCGCATCGAGGCGGGCGAGTTGGCGGTGCATCTGGAGCCGATCTCCGCGTTTCCGGTGGCCCGACAGGTGGTGGCGCAAATGCGTTCGCGGCTGGGCGAACGCCCCATTTATCTGGCCGAAAGACCGGGGCTTCCACTGATTTACGCGGATCGCGATCGATTGATGGAGGTCTTGGCCAACCTGCTCGACAACGCGGATAAGTATACGCCCGCGGGCGCGCCCATCTTCGTGGATGCTCGGGCCAATGACGCCGAGGTGATCATCGAGGTGCGCGATCAGGGGCCGGGCCTGCCCCCCGCGGCGCGAGAGCGCATCTTCGAAAAATTCTATCGCACCGACAACAGCGACGCTCAAGCCGCGTATGGCTATGGCCTGGGGTTATATGTGTGTCGCCGTCTGATGGAGGCGCAAAACGGCCGCGTCTGGGCCGAGAATCATCCTCAAGGCGGCGCGGTTTTCTCCGTCGCTCTCCCTATATGGTGGCGTCAACATGCATGATGGGCATATCTTGATCATCGACGACGACGCCATTTTGGTGGAGCTTTTGGCCGAGCACCTGAAAACGGTCGGTTTTGACGTGGCCCTGGCGACCAATGGTCGGGAGGGCCTGCGGTTGGCCGATGAGATCGAGGTGGACCTGGTGGTGTTGGACGTGATGATGCCGAGCATGGACGGCTGGGAGGTGTGTCGCAGGCTTCGCCAGGCCAGGACCACGCCCATTATCATGCTCACGGCCAAGGGCCAAGAGGTGGATAAACTGCGCGGTTTTCGCCTGGGCGTGGACGATTACGTCACCAAACCCTTTTCCTTTGCCGAGCTAACCGCCCGCATCGGAGCCGTGTTGGCCCGCGCTCGCCATGACAACCCGCCCGGACGTCAGTTCGTTAGCGATGACCTGATGGTGGATTTGGAGCAGCAGCGCGTCACCCTGAACGGCGAGCCTGTCGATCTGACGCCAACCGAATATCGCTTACTGGCGCTGCTCGCTCGTCGTCCACATCGCACGGTTTCCACCGAACAGTTGTTGATGGAGGTGTGGGGGCCGGAATATGCCGGCGAGGTTCAGCATGTCAAGCATTACATCTGGTCTTTGCGACAAAAGATCGAAACCGATCCCGGCGATCCCAGGCACATCATCACCCAGAGGGGTTTTGGCTATCGGTTGGAGTGATCCTTTTCAGACAAAACAGAAACGTCGTCTAGACCTGATTTAGACCTTTATCGGGTACACTGGCTGTAGTGAGGTGAACGATCTCATGGCCAAGTATCCGGTCTATTTTCCCGACCTGACTTTCTACGAAAGAACGGTTGCATGTCAATTCGCCTGTCCGGTGCGCACCGACGCTCGCGGATATGTGACGGCCATCGCTCAGGGCGAATATGAACGCGCGTATTTGATCGCACGCGAAACCAACCCCTTTGCTTCCACCTGCGGGTGGGTGTGCGGCGCGCCTTGCGAAGCCGCGTGTCGGCGGGGCAAAATCGATGCGCCCATCGCGATTCGCGCGCTCAAACGATTCGTGAACGACCGTTACGGCGTTTTCCTGGGCGAGACGGGCGCGCCCCAACAGCCGCCCTCCTGGCCCACATATGTGGGCTCAACCAACGGTTTCGATCTGGGCAATTCCATCTTGCCCCACAGCCGCAGCGTGATGCGCGCGGCTCACAAGCGCGGCCAGACGACCCGGCCCGACGCGACGGGGAAACGCGTGGCCATCATCGGCGCGGGGCCGGCCGGGCTAACCTGCGCGCACGATCTGGCCCTGCTCGGACATGAGGTGATCGTCTTCGAAGCTGCGTCTGTGGCCGGGGGCATGTTGCGCATGGGCGTGCCCGAATATCGTTTGCCGCGCGAGGTCATCGATCTGGAAATTCAGGCGATTTTGGCGCTCGGCCCCACGCTCAAGCTCAATCAAGCGCTGGGCCGCGATTTCACGCTGGCGGATCTACGTCGCGATTTCGACGCCGTGTTCATTGGCATTGGCGCGTATCGCAGCCGCAATTTGAATGTGGAGGGCGAAGAACTGGATGGCGTGTTGCGCGCAGTGGATTTCCTCATCAATGTGAACCTGGGAGGCTACAATCTCGATCTGGGTCGCAAGGTGATCGTCATTGGCGGCGGCAATGTGGCCATGGATGTGGCGCGCACGGCTGCTCGCCTGGGTTCTCCTCGCCAGTCAGGCGGCGATCTGGAGATGGCCCTGGATGTGGCCCGCACGGCTGTGCGCCTGGGCGCGACTCAGGAGGTGCACTGTCTGGTGGTGGAGGATCGAGATGAGATGTTGGCCGATCCTCTGGAGATCATCGAGGCCGAAGAGGAAGGGATCATCATCCACAATCATCTGGCTCCCAAGCGCATCATAGGCGAACGCGGACGCGCGATGGGCGTCGAGACGCTCAATGTGGCCCGAGCGTTCGACGAAAATGGCCGCTTCAATCCCCAGCTCATTCCGGGCACAGAGACCGTCTGGGAATGCGATAGCG
Organism: Chloroflexota bacterium; assembly: GCA_013151415.1. GTDB lineage: Bacteria > Chloroflexota > Anaerolineae > J102 > J102 > JAADII01. The sequence goes on along the minus strand of JAADII010000160.1, from coordinate 28,492 downwards.
TGATCGTGGCCATTGGCCAGTCGTCCGAACTCGAGTGGGTGCGGCCAGAGGACGGATTGGAGCTGAACCCGCGAGGAGGGCTGGTGGTGGATAGAAAGACGTTGGCCACGACCGCGGCCGGCGTCTATGCCGGCGGCGATGTGGCCTTTGGCCCTCGCCTGATCATCAACGCAGTGGCCGATGGCCAGCGCGCGGCCCGCAGCATCCACGCCTATCTTCAGGATGTCGAGCCTCGTCTGGTGCGCAAGGGCTTTTTCACGCCCATTCCCAAAAAAGAATATGCCGAAGTCGGGCCGGTGCGAAATTATCTGCGTTGGCAACGCCAGATGCCCGAAACGCTGCCGGTCGATCGCCGCATCGGCGTTTCGATCGTCGAAGTCGGATATGAGGAGAGCGTGGCCAAAGAACAGGCGGCTCGTTGCCTCATCTGCACCATCAATCCCATTTTCGACGGCGATCTCTGCATTTTATGCAATGGCTGTGTTGATGTCTGCCCCACCGATTGTCTCAAGCTCGTTCCCATAACCGAGGTGGAGGGCGATTTGTCGGTCGCGGCCTTGATCGAACAACGCACCGCGGATTGGCCGACCGCTTCGGCCATGTTGCTGGACCCCGCGCGCTGCATCCGTTGCGCGCTGTGCGCGGCTCGCTGTCCCACCGACGCCATCACCATGGAAACCTTCCGTTTCACGGAAGAAGTCATTTTCGAACCCAAGGAGACTCTCTCATGAAGTCCAAACATGCCCTTATTGCACTCTTCGTCCTGGCTTTGGCTCTGCTGCTGGCCGCTTGTGGAGGCGCTAGCGGCGGCGGAGACGCGGGCCAAGGCGATGCTTTCGAAGTTTCCGTCAAAGATGAATTCACTTTCCAGCCCGACGTCCTCAAGGTCAAAGCCGGTGAAGAGGTCAAGATCACGTTCAAGAACACCGGTTCGGCGCCTCACTCCTTTGTGATTTTGAACAAAGGCGTATTGCCCGACGATGTCGTTGGCGCCAGTGAAGAGGAAGGGCACGAGATGCTGGTCATGGAAATGCACGAAGTCGCGGCGGGCCAGAGCAGCACCGAGACCTTCACCGCGCCCACCGAACCGGGCGATTACATCTTCATCTGCGCGGTTCCCGGCCACGCTCAGGCGGGCATGGTGGGCACGCTGACCGTTACAAACTGAATCCAAAGCTAGTGAGCAGAGGTTCTATATTGACGCGCCTGGATTGCAGCGGTGAGTCGCGCTCGCTCGGTGCGGCTCACCCGCCCGGCGTTCGCGTGTGTGGAAGCAACCTGAACCAAGGAGGAAGCTTATGGCCCAGTCGAAACCCTTAACTCGTTTGACCGATTCGCGTGTGTGGCGTTCGGTTTTTCGGCATGGCTGGCCGGATAATCCCCTGGATCGTTCGCTGACCATGACCAGCAACATCTTCTTCCACCTTCATCCGGTCAAGGTGAGTCATAAGAGCCTGCGCTGGACCTACACGTTCGGCCTGGGCATTATGGCCACTGTTTTATACAGCGTCTTGGTCTTCACCGGCATCCTGCTCATGTTTTATTATGTGCCGTCGGTCGAACGCGCGTATCCGACGATGAAGGAGATTCAGCTCTCGGTGCCTCTGGGCCAGTTTACGCGCAATATGCATCGCTGGGCCGCGCACGGCATGGTGCTGGTGGTGATCTTGCACATGGCGCGCGTATTTTACACCGGGGCCTATAAGCCGCCGCGTGAGTTCAATTGGGTCATTGGCGTGGTGCTGCTGCTTCTCACCCTGGGCGCCAGCTTCACCGGCTACCTGTTGCCCTGGGATCAACTTTCTTATTGGGCCATCACTGTGGGCGCGAACATCGCCGGTTATGCGCCTGTGGCCGGGCCGGTCATGCGCGAGATTCTGTTGGGCGGGACCGAAGTCGGTCAGGACACGCTCATTCGTTTCTACACATTGCATATCGCCCTTTTGCCCCTCTCTTTGGTGCTATTGATATCGGTGCACCTATGGCGAGTGCGTAAAGATGGCGGATTGGCGGCCAATGATGTTCCCGACGCCGAGTAAGCGCGGCCGAGGCATAAGATTTTGGAGGAAACGACGATGAACGACGCACCCATGAACGAAGAGATTTTTCCAAAAGGAACCGGCAAATCGTACGCGCTGGTGGAGATGATGCGCGGAGAAAGCCCCATGGTGGGCAAGGGACCGGAAAAGACCGTGTTTTCCTTTCCCGTGGTGCTGCTGTGGGAAATTCTCATTCTGTTGGGAGTGACCCTGGCGCTCTTTTTCTTTTCTCTGGTCAAGCAAGCGCCGCTCGACGCGATCGCGAATCCTCAGGTGACGACCGATCCGGCCAAAGCGCCCTGGTATTTTGTCGGGTTGCAAGAGCTGCTGGAGCACATGCATCCCACCCTGGCCGGCATCGTCATCCCCGGTATTCTGGTTCTCTTTCTGGTGGCTTTGCCCTACTTAGATTACTCTCGCGAACATGCCGGCGTCTGGTTTTCGACCAGGCGAGGCAAACGGATCGCAGGATGGACGGCCCTTTACGCCGTTGTCGCCATGACCGCTTTCATCGTGCTGGACAACGCCTTCAGCATGAGGGAGTTGTTGCGAGGCGCGGCTCCGGCCTGGGTTGCTCAGTGGCTGTTGCCATCGCTGATATTGGCGTTGATCGTGTTGCTGCCTGTTGCAGTCCTTTGGCGGAAAGGAGCCTCGGTGCGTGAAATCATGATCGCTTTATTCACTGTGATGCTGGCTTCGGCCGTTGTGCTCACCATCAGCGGCTTTCTGTTTCGGGGGCCGGGATTCGAGATGTATCTCCCCTGGCAAATGCCTGATGGTTACAATCCCTGGAACGACTTTTGATTGATGAAGTGGAGGCAATCTCATGCAACTTCAAGAAGATAACACCGTGTCGCGACGGCGATTTCTTTTGGGAGCCTGGGGCGTGGCCCTGCTGGCCCTTTTCGGTCAGGCCGGTTCGGCCCTGTTTGGGTTTATGAAACCGCGCGTCGAAGAAGGAGGCTTTGGCTCTGAGGTGGTGGCGGGTCGAGTGGAGGAATTCCAGCCCGGAACCATCAGCCATGTGCGAAAAGGGCGTTTCTACATCTCCACGCTGGAGGATGGAGGCATGCTGGCCCTGTGGCATCGTTGCACCCACCTGGGTTGCACGGTCCCCTGGCGGGAGGATGAAGGTCGGTTTCACTGCCCCTGCCACAATTCCATCTTCACCACCACCGGCGAAGTGGTGAGCGGCCCCGCGCCTCGCCCTCTCGACCTTTTCCCCATCAAAATCGAGGATGGCGTGGTCATCGTCGATACAAGCGCGCCCATCATTCGCGCCGAGTTCGACCCATCACAAAAAACCTACGCTTAGGAGGTTGAGATGCGCGCCCGAGAAGATTATTCGCGTTTCATCATGGCGGCCCTGGTGTTGACCATCGCCATCCTGGTGTCGTTCGAGTTGTATATTCGCCGCGAACCGCAGCGCATCGCGGCCGACGAAAAGCGAGACGTGCTCATCGCGGTGACGGTCGGGCGCTCGCTCTACGCCCAAAACTGCGCCAGTTGTCACGGCGAACAAGGGGAAGGCGTAGACGCCCCGGCCCTGAACGATAAGAAGTTCCTGGCCAATACCAGCGACGAGACCATATTTAGCCTGATCAGCTCGGGCGTGCCCAGCACCGAAATGCCGGCCTGGAGTCAGGTGCATGGCGGCCCTTTCACCGATGAGCAAGTGCGTCAATTGGTGGCCTTCATTCGTAGTTGGGAGCCAGATGCGCCCGATCGCGAAGCCGAAGCTATGGCGGGCGATCCGGTCGAGGGCCTGGTGATTTATAATAGCACTTGTATTGTCTGTCATGGCGAAAACGGCCAGGGAACCGATCTGGCGTCCGCGCTCAACAATCCCGAAAGATTGGCCCAATTCGATGACGAGTGGTACATCGACACCATCACAGATGGACGGCCTTCGCAGGGCATGCCCACCTGGGGAACCGTATTATCGCCCAAGCAGGTGAGAGATATTGTGGCGCTTTTGCGAGTCTGGGAGCGGGGAGAAACGGTGGAGTTGCCGGGACCGCAGGCCGCCATCACCGAGGCTCTGCACGCCTTGGAAGAAGGGGATTTGCACGCAGCGGAGCACGCGCTGGGCGAAGCGACCCAGGCGGCCTCGGGCGAGGTGCTGACCCTGTTGAACGAGGCTCTCGAAGCCATCGAGGCCGGAGACAGGTCCGCGGCCGAAGCCGCGCTATTGCAGGCGCAGGAGTTGGTCGGGTCCGGAGACATGGGCGGCGACGGCCACGACGACGGCGGATAGCAGCCGCGCAAATCCACGCGGCGCTTTCTCCATCGTCTCGCGGTTGCGATCCTGGGTCGCCTTGCGCTACAATGCAGATGATCTTATCCGGAGGTTCTAAATCATGACGCGTCGCCGTCCGCGCAAAAGAGCGAAGCCCAAGAAGCGACATTGGCGCACCACTGTCTGGTACATCATCGGCGCTTTGATCGTGCTTTCGATGGTGTTTTCGCTCGTCGCCACCGCTTTCACCTTTTGAAATAAGACTGTTCATTACGCGCTTCGGATGCAGAGGAGCGCAACTTGCCGCGCTGTGCGGCGCACGATAGAGCGATCACTTCGCTCTGCTCGTCTCCTTCGCGGAGCAACGCCCGGCGCGCTGGGGTCGCGTAGCGCGTCGTCTTCGCGCAGCGCGCATCCGCGTCTCTCCGCCGCGCACAGCGGCGGTTTTGTTATGACCGTTGTTTTATTTGAGTCATGAATGCCGCGTCCACATCTTCGCGCCGGGGTTTGCTTTATGTCGCGATCGCGGTCTTTTTCTTTTCCACCAGCCCCATTTTCATCCGTTGGGCGGGGACGCTATCGAGTTATGAGATCGCGGCCGGAAGGCTGGCGGTGGCCGCGATGGCGCTGGCCGGGTTGATGCGAATCCGCCGCGAACAATGGGCCGTTCGACGCGAAGATCGGTCCAAGTTCGCGCTTTTCGGGTTGATCACCGCGCTCCATTTTCTCTTCTATATCGCCTCCCTCAGCTTCACCAGCATCGCCCATTCGCTGGCCATCGTTTACACCGCACCGATTTTCGTGGCCATCTTCTCGGCCATTTTTCTCAAGGAACCCATTCTCCGACGGCGCTGGCTGGGCATTTTCATCACCGTGGCCGGGATCGCCGCGCTCACGGGTTTTCAGCCTCAGTTCGATACGCGTATGCTCATCGGCGATCTGCTCGCCTTGGGTTCGGCCATCACCTTTGGTTTGTATAGCATAGCCGGTCGTTCACAACGCCATCGTTATAGCCTCCTCACTTATGCGGTGACGGTTTACGCCGTGGCCGCGTTGTGGATGGCGATCCCGGCCGCAGCGTCGTTCACGCCCGAAGGATACACCTGGCTGGCCGTGCTCAGCATTATTGGCTTGGGGATTTTGCCCATGGGATTGGGGCACACGCTCTATAATGCGGCGCTGCGTCACACTAACGCCACCTACGTCAATGTCATCGCCACCCAAGAGGTGACGGGCGGCATCATTCTAGGCGTCATTCTCCTGGGCGAGATCCCCACCATCAATGAAATAGTGGGGGTCATCATTACTTTGATCGGGATTGTGCTCGTGATATTGTAGTGAACTAAAATCGCTTTGAAACCAGGTTTTTTGTGCTACGGAAGCCAGACGATGGGACGATATGACGATGAGACGATATGACGATAAAGTGAACACACCGCGCGCCATTCGGTTCTATCGCCCTATTTGGCCGATCAGCGCGTATATACACCGGGAGCGGTTGCATTTGCGCGGGTTCGATGTGGCCGGGTTGGCCGCGCGTCTGGGGACGCCGCTCTATCTCTACGACGGCGCCACGTTCGACCACGCGGTCGCGGCCTATCGCGCGGGCTTGCGCGCCTGGCCCGGTCCCTCGGCCATTAGCTATGCGGCCAAAGCCTGGTTCAACCGGCCTTTCGCGCGGGTTCTGGCCCGCCGCGGCCTGCATATCGACGCGGTTTCCGAGGGGGAATTGGGCGTGGCCCTGGCCGCAGGATTTCCGGCCGGTCGCATTCATGTGCACGGCAATAACAAGTCGCCCACGCTGGCGCGTATGGCCGCGCGCGCAGGCGTGGCCGCGTGGGTTGTGGACCATCCGCAAGAATTGGCCTTGCTGGCGCGTCTGAGCGACGAGGGCGAACGCATCCCCGACCTGTGGTTGCGTTTCACGCCCGCGCTCTCGGCCCCGACCCATCCCTATCGCCAGACCGGACATCGCGAGAGCAAGTTCGGCATGAGCCGCGACGAGATCTTGCTCGCGGCCGAACAGATTCACAAGCATCCGAAACTGCGTCTCACCGGCTTGCACGCGCACATTGGTTCACAGATATTCGACCTCGATCCCATGTTCGAGGCTTGCGATCGTTTGATTGCCCTGTTCGCGGAGCTGCGCGAGCGCGGACATGCATCTTTGCGCGTGCTCAGCCCCGGCGGCGGGTTGGGCGCGCCTTATCATCCCGACGACCCGCGACTTTCGCTGTTCCAAAACGTCGAACGCATTGTGCGCCACTGCGCCGCGACGTGGGCGCGCATGGCCAAGGCCCCGCATCCCACCCTGCTTCTGGAGCCGGGTCGCAGCCTCATCGCTCGCGCGGGCCTGGCCCTTTACACGGTGGGCGCGGTGCGCATGCTCGAAAATGGCCGTCGTATCATTGCCGTGGATGGGGGCATGGCCGACAATGTGCGGCCCGCGTTGTATCGCGCACGCTACACGGCCTGCGCGGCGGCCGCGGCCCTGGCGCAGCCTTTAGGCCCCGCGCGGATCGTCGGCCCTCTTTGTGAATCGGGCGACTTTCTCATCGATAAGATCGATCTGCCCCCGCTTTCGGTTGGTGACATCCTTGCCATCCCCATGTCAGGCGCTTATCATTTGAGCATGGCCAGCAACTACAATGGCGCGTTGCGGCCGGCCGTGTATTGGCTCCACCGCGACGATCTCATCCCCTTCCAACGTCGCGAAACCATCGCCGATCTTTTGGCGCGCGATCTCCCTTTGCCCCTTATCGCCTTATGAACGTCGTCAAACCCGTCAATTGTCGCTATTATTTTGCCGATTATTTTCGCGGCCGAGACCATGAAGAGTGCCGTCTTATCCGTCGCAATCCTGATTCTCGACCCTGGCGTCGCGCCCTGTGCGATACATGCCCCGTGCCCGATATTTTGTTGAACACCGATTGCAAGGAAATCGCCTTGGAGGCCGAGGTGGTGAAACGGTGGGGGCTGATGGAGCGGGTGGAGGTGTATGCGGTGTGCGCCCGGCATCTCATCGAGCTGGAAGACCCAAAGCATTGTCCCCAGTGCGCGAGGGAGGAATAGCTGGTCTAGCTGCAACCAAAAGGCGAGCGGCCTTGGGCTAGGCCGGTTTTCATGGGGAAGCGGTTTTTGGATGACTCAGCCTTTCAGTCCCATTGGATGTCGATGGGGCCGCGTTTTTCTTCGGGGGGAGGTTGTTGGCCTCGGGAGCGTTTTGAAAGCAGGGTGCGCAACAGAATGCGGGCCGCGGCCAGCAACTCGCGCGCGGCGTTTTCCAGATGACGCCAGAATTCGTCCGGTAGGCCAAAGTTATAGCGGAACAATGTCTGCCGCGCGTGGGAAAGCCCTTCCAGCAGCCAGTTTTCCCAGGAAAAGGGCGTTTCCCGGTCTGCGGATTCGGATGGCGTTTCCTCGTCGATGAATTCAGGACCGTCGAACTCGTTCATGGTCGGATTTGGAGCAGCAATGAGTCGTCTCCCTCTTGAGCGTTGATCCTCCCGCTCGGATGAGAAGTAGACGCGAATTGGGCGGATTAACACGAATTTCTTCGCCTTTTTCTTCGTACACTATGTTTGCACTTTTTCATTTTGGACACAGATAAACACAGATGGATACGGATATCTTGAGGTTATGTAAGTAAATTCCGTGTTTATTAGCGTTCATCTGTGTCCCGTATCGTGATTTTACAAAAACCGCAAAGGTAGTATTCGTAGAATTCGTATCAATTCGTATCAAAAAACGTCAAAGGCCCTTTACTCGGACGGCTTGCGCGCCATGGCGATGACGCTGGTGCCGATGGGCAATCTCACCCGCTTGAGCAGCGCCACTTCGGCCTTGCCCACGTTTTCCAGCAGCGCGTTCAGCAAGGGCGGGGCCGGCTCCATCTCCACCTGATAGGCGTCTTCATCGAAATGGGGCGAGGCCATATCCGGCTCCTTGCCCAGCCAGCGTCGCAGCAGGATCACGCCCGCGCCCAAAGGAAAGACGAAGAAGTTGTTGTAGCCGCAATAAGGCACTTCCCAGCCCGCGGCTTGCAGTTTTTGCTTCAGTTCGGGCGCGGTGTAGCGGCGTTCGTGCAGGTTGATCACGTCGTTGTGGCTCCAAAGCCACATGAACGCGGGCACGGTGACGATCATCCAGCCGCCCGGTTTGGTCACGCGGAAGCATTCGTTGAGCACGGCCTTCTCGTCGGGAATGTGCTCCACGGTGTCGAGCAAGGCCACGATGTCGAACATGGCGTCGTCGAAAGGCATGGCCGCGGCGTCGCCCTGGCGCACGTCGAAACCGCGTTCATGGGCCACAGGGATGGGTTTGGGGTTGTATTCCAGGCCGATGACGTCGCCATAATGGGCCAGATGATGCATCATATTGCCGGCGCCTGCGCCCACGTCGAGCACAAGGCGGCCTTTTTTGCCTTCTCCGGCGTATTTGTCGAGTAGGGCCAGGATGGCCCGCGTGCGGCTGGCGAACCACCAGTGTTTGTCTTCTTCGATCTGAACGAGCATTGGGGTGGGCATGGGATTGGATATTGGATATTGGGGTATTGGATGTTTGGATATTGGTAAGTTTTGGGGAGCGTGCGTTTGTGTTCAGTTCTCCGGCTTGGGGGCTTTGATGGCGAAACGGTCGAAATCGTTGGCCACGACCGTGTTGGGGAAGATGTCGCGCGCTTCTTGCAGTAGGTCGCGCACATAGTAGCGACGGGAAATGTGGGTGAGGATGAGCTGACGCACGTTGGCGCGGCGCGCGAACTGCGCGGCCTGGGCCGCGGTGAGATGACCGAATCGCCGCGCCAGCTCGCGGTCGCTTTCCATGTAGGTGGCCTCCACCACCAGCGCGTCGGCCTCGCGTACGATGGACGTCAGCCCGCGCGTGCGCGCCAGATCGCCGATGAAGGCGAGCCGCGCGCCGCGGCGCGGGGGGCCGAGCACCTGGTCGGGTTCGATGACGCGGCCATCGGCCAGGGTGATGGCTTCGCCGTTGACCAGGCGTCGTCTCTCCGGCCCGGCCGGCACGCCCAACGCTTCGGCCCGCTCCACCAGAAAGGGGCGCTTGGCCTTTTCGCTGAAGAGAAAGCCGTAGCAATCCGGTCCCCGATGCTCGACCGGAAAGGCCTCGATCTTCATGTGCTCATCCTCGAAGAAAACGCCCGGCTGCAAAACATGAAAATCAATGCGCATGGGCGCTTGTCCCGGCCCGAACACCACCTCGAACAGCCGTCGCACCCGGTCCAGCGCGAACGCGCCGCCGTAGATGGCCACGCGCTCCATCATTTCCCAGCGCGCCATGGTCGAGATCATGCCGCCCAAACCGAGGATGTGATCGAGATGGCCGTGGGTGAGCAATATCTTATCCAGCCGCTTGAAGCCAAGACCTGAAGTGAGCAATTGGCGTTGCGTGCCCTCGCCGCAATCGATCATGAAGCGATGGTTGCGGAAATTGACCACCGCGCTGGAAAGCCCGCGTTGAACCGTGGGCGCGGAGGCCGAGGTGCCGAGAAAGATGAGTTCGAACATGGAATGAGTTCTAAGTTCAGGGTTTTAAGTCCACGGTTTTTTTGGGGACGGCCGCGTTTGACCGGGGCGATTGTTGGCGGTTATGCGCGGCTCGCCACTTCGCGGGGCGAGGCCCACCAGATGACGAATCCGCCCACAAGCAGAAGAGCCAGCAAAGCGCCGATCTTCACCCAGGTGCTGGCGGTCATCAGGCCGATGAGCCCGAACAGAGAACAGAACAGCGCGTATCCGAGCACGATCTGGCGAGGGCTAAGCCCGCGATTGTCTTGCAAGCGGAAGTGAAGATGGTTGCGGTCGCCCTGGCCCAGGGGCTTGCCGTGTCGCCAGCGCCACCAGATGAGCCAGGCCACGTCCAGGATGGGCAGTCCCATGACCAGCAGCACCGTGGCCACGCGCGCACCGGCCATGATGCCCAGGGCCGCGAGCGCATAGCCCAAGAAATACGCGCCCACCGAACCCATGAACACCCGCGCTGGAGGCCAGTTGAAGACCAAAAAGCCCGCACCGACGCCCAACAAAGCCAACGCCAATAGGGCCACGCTTTCCTGGCCGGTGCGCAACATATGCACGGCCAGCACCAGCGCGGCAATGGCCGCGACCGTGGTGGCCAGACCATCCATGCCGTCCAGCCAGTTCATGGTGTTCATCGCGCCCATGAACCAAAATATGGTCAGCAGCCAGATGATGGGCGGTGGGAAAATGATCTGGCCGGGGCTAAAGGGGTTGTTGATGCGTTCGATGAAGATGATGAACAGAATGCTGATCACCGCGGCCGCGATTTGGGCCAGATATTGCGGCCGGCTGCCGAATTCGTAGCGGTCGTCTAGCAATCCGAACGCGGCCACGAAGGTCGAACCCAGCACCAGGCCCAGCCATCGCACCGTTTCCTGCGGATCGTGACTGACGGGCGTCCAGGTCTCGGGCAGGAGACGAGCCAAGAGCAGCGCGCCGATGAACCCGGCATAGAGCGCGATCCCGCCAATGCGGGGGATGATCCCCTCGTGCTGTCGCCGACCGCCGGGGCGATCCACCAAATCCCACCGCCAGGCCAGCTTCATGCTCAGCGGCGTGAAGAGCAGGGCCAGCAAGAATGCGGCGAGAGGGACGAGTGCAAGTGCGATCAAGGGCGGGAAGAGAAGGGGAGGGTGGATATTGAGGTGTTGGGATACTGGATATGGGTATGTGGGTTTTGCTATCCTAGGGTTTGAGACGGCCCAGAACGCGGGGGAAGGCGATGGCTTCGCGCAGGTGGTGAATGCCGCAGATCCAGGCGACCGTGCGCTCGACGCCCAGGCCAAAGCCGCTGTGCGGAACCGAGCCGTATTTGCGCAGGTCGATATACCAGTCGTAAGCGTCTTCAGGGAGTTTGTGTTTGCGAATGGCCGCTTCCAGCATCTCAGGGTCGCTCATGCGCTCGCTGCCGCCGATGATCTCGCCGTAGCCTTCGGGCGCGAGCAGGTCTGCGCTGCGGCACACTTCGGGGCGGCCCGGCTCAGGCTCCATATAGAAAGCCTTGACCGCGCTGGGATAGTGAGTCACGAACACGGGACGGTCGAATTGGCCGGCGAGATAGGTTTCGTGCGGCGCGCCGAAGTCATCCCCCCATTCGATGGCCGGGACGGGTTCATTGTGTGGGGGCACGGTGTCGCCGCGCGCCGCTGCCTCGTTGATCATCTCGACAGCGCGGTCGTAGGTGATGCGCGGGAAGGACGGTTGCACGTTTTCCAGCAGGCTTGTGTCGCGGCCCAAGAGCTTGAGTTCGTCCGCGCACTTTTCCAGTGCTGTCTGCACAATGTAGGAGACGAATTGCTCCTCGATCTCCAGCAGCTCCTCCAGCTTGCAAAACGCGATTTCCGGCTCGACCATCCAGAATTCCTGTAGATGGCGCCGCGTTTTCGACTTCTCGGCCCGGAAGGTGGGGCCAAAGCAATAGACCTTGCCGAAGGTGAAGATGTTGGCTTCGTTGTAGAGCTGGCCGGTTTGGGCCAGATAGGCCGGCTCGCCGTGATAGTCGATCTCGAATAGCGTCGTGGTTCCCTCGCCCGCGGCCGGGGTGAGGATGGGCGTGTCCACCAGGAGAAAGCCGTGGTCGTCCAGCCAATCGCGAATGGCCCGGATCACGGTCGCTCGCACGCGCTGGATGGCCCATTGCGAATCGGCCCGCAGCCAGAGATGACGATTGTCCAGCAGGAATTCGACGCCGTGCTCCTTGGGCGCAATGGGATAGGGGGCCTCCGCGAGTTGCACAATCTCGATGTCGCTGAGGTCCATTTCATAACCGCCCGGCACGCCCGGCGCGCGTTCATCGGCCTTGATCTGGCCGGTGAGGATGACCGAGGATTCGGTGGTGAGGCTCTTGACTTTGGCGAATGTTTCGTCGCCCAGATTGGGGCGAAAGGCCACGGCTTGAAAAATGCCGCTGCCGTCGCGGATGCGCAAAAACGCGAGCTTGCCCTTGCCGGTGCGGCGCTTCACCCAACCGCGCACGGTGACGGTTTCACCAACATAGTCTTTGGCGTCGGCAATGCGAATAATGGGGGGCACAGAATTGCTCCTTTACAAATATTGCGTGATCAGTCCGGCGGAAGACGCGTGCTTCGATGAGTGTTCCAGATCTGAAATGAATTTGAAACCAATACGTGCGAAAACTGCGTTCGATGTCTGAAGCCCTGGATGAGATATTCTCGATTTCGGGCAATCGGATTTCAATTATAGCATGGTCTTCTAACGGGGGTTGAATTGGCTGCATTTCCAATTTTGGGGCCGTAGTCTTTCGGATGGGGAGCCATCCGGTTTAGCGCATTCGCCGCGCCATGCTATAATAAGCCATGCCCGCGAAGATCATTCTTAATCCCTACTCCAATCGCTGGGGCGCGAGCAAAATGGCCGAGCCGCTTCAGGAGGTGTTGCGCGGGCTGAATTATGATTTCGATTTCGTGCAGACCAGCGGCCCGCGCGAGGCCGTGGATCTGGCCGCGGAGGCCGCTCTGGCCGGGTTCGATCCGATTGTGGCTGCGGGAGGCGACGGCGCGGTGAGCGAGGTGGTTAATGGTTTGCTGATGGCGGGGTTGGCCGACCGCGTTCGTCTGGGCGTGGCGCCTCTTGGTTCGGCCAACGATTATGCATATCAGCTTGGCATCCCCACAGATCTCGAGGCTGCTTGCCGAATTCTGGTCCAGGCCGAGCGGGAGCGCGTGCTGGACGCGGGGCGGATCAACGATTATTATTTCATGAACGACATCACCATCGCTTTTGGCGCTCAGGTGAATGTCGAAGCGGCCAAGATCAAGCGGCTGCGCGGCTCGCTGCTCTATCTTGGCGGCGTATTCAAAGCGTTAATGAATTATCATCAGCCCACCATCGATTGCCGATGGGATGATGGGCGTCTGGAAGAGAAGCAAATCTTGCTGGCCTATGTGGGCAACGGCTTTCGCACGGGCGGCGTGTTTTTTCTGGCTCCCCAGGCGCGGCTGGATGACGGCCTGCTCGATCTGGTCATCGGCGACGCGTTGGGTCGGTTGAGCATCCTACGTCTTCTGCCCAAAACCTTCAACGGCTCGCACATTCGCGAGCCGGTCGTGCAAACGGTGCGCTGCACCTGGATCGAGATGACCAGCGACGATCCGCTTCCCGTGCTGGCCGACGGTGAGATCATCTACACGAATGCGCACGAGTTGAGCATTCGCGTGCTGCCCAAAGCATTGCGCGTCATCGTGGGGCCGGAGGAAGGAAAACGGCCGGGATAGAAACATCGTCCTCTGGTCTTATTGTCTCATCGTCCATTTTCATCCAGCATCGGCATCTTGATGCCCGTCTTTTTGGCGAATTCGATGGCTTCGGGGTAGCCCGCGTCCGCGTGACGCACCACGCCCAATCCGGGATCGGTGGTGAGCACGCGCTCGATGCGACGCTCCGCGGCCTCGGTTCCGTCGCACACCACCACCTGGCCCGCGTGCTGGCTGTAGCCCATGCCCACGCCGCCGCCGTGATGAAAGCTAACCCAGGTCGCGCCGGCCGCGGTGTTGAGCAATGCGTTGAGGATGGGCCAATCGCTGATCGCGTCCGAGCCATCCATCATGCCTTCGGTCTCGCGGTTGGGGCTGGCCACCGAGCCGGCGTCGAGATGGTCGCGACCGATGATGATGGGCGCGCTCACCTCGCCTTTGGCCACCAATTCGTTGAACTTCAACCCGGCCCGAGCGCGTTCGCCATAGCCCAGCCAGCAGATGCGCGAGGGCAGGCCCTGGAATTTCACTTTTTTCTGCGCCATTTTGATCCAGCGCACGAGATGTTGGTTGTCGGGGAACATCTCGATGATGGCTTCGTCCGTGCGATAGATGTCCTTGGGGTCGCCGGATAAGGCGACCCAACGGAAGGGGCCTTTGCCCAGGCAAAATAGGGGCCGAATGTAAGCCGGAACAAAGCCCGGATAGGAAAAAGCGTCTTTTACGCCGGCGTCGTAGGCCATCTGGCGCAGGTTGTTGCCGTAATCGAAGACGACCGCGCCGCGGCGTTGGAATTCCAACATGGCCTCCACATGACGTGCCATGGATTGCATGGATGCGGCCTTGAATGCTTCGGGATCGCGTTCGCGCAGGGCCAGGGCGTCATCGAACGACATGCCCGCGGGATAATAGTAAAGCGGGTCATGGGCCGATGTCTGGTCGGTGACCACGTCGGGCCTGACGCCTCGCTCCACCAGTTCGGGCAACACCTCGGCCGCGTTGCCGATGAGGCCGACCGAAAGGGGCTGTTCCGCTTCCAGGGCCTCTTGCACTCGCACCATCGCCTCTTCGAGATCGTCGGTCACTTCATCGAGATAGGCCGTTTCCAGCCGACGTTGGGCGCGGTGGCGGTCGATTTCCACAACCAGGGCCACGCCCTCGTTCATGGTCACGGCCAGGGGCTGCGCGCCGCCCATCTCCCCCAACCCCGCCGTAAGCACGAATTTGCCCTTGAGGCTGGGCCAGCCGTGTTGCGTGGCCAGCGAGGCCAGGGTCTCGTAAGTGCCCTGCAAGATGCCCTGCGTGCCAATGTAAATCCACGATCCGGCCGTCATCTGGCCGTACATGATCAGGCCCTTGCGGTCGAGCTCGTCGAACACCTCCCACGTGGCCCACTTGGGCACGAGATTCGAGTTGGCGATGAGCACGCGCGGCGCGTCTTCGTGGGTGCGGAAGATGGCCACCGGCTTGCCCGACTGAATGAGCAGGGTTTCATCCGGCTCGAGGTTGCGCAAGCTTTCGAGAATGGCGTCGAAGCATTCCCAGTTGCGCGCGGCCTTGCCCCGCCCGCCGTATACGATGAGATTTTCTGGCTCTCCGGCCACTTCGGGGTCGAGATTGTGCTGAATCATGCGATAGGGGGCTTCGATGAGCCAGTTTTTGCAGGTGAGTTTTGTTCCGCGAGGGGGGTGAACAACGCGGGGTTTAGACATGGTGTTTTGCTCCTGTTGTTCTTAAAATAGGCCGCGGGCTACACGGATTGCACAGATTGGTCTCTGATTCTGACTAGAGGCGATGGACGATAAGACGATGTGAGGATCTGGTTTCTCTATCGTCCACCGTCCCGTCGTCATTTTTATCGCACCGTTCTCTGCGCCCTTTGGCGCGTCGCGTCCGGGGCGGATAGCGCCAGCCAGCGATGCCCATAAGGGGGCAAGGTGAGTGAGCCGGGGGGAAGGTCGGCCCCGGTCAGGAGGTCATGCGCGGCCGGCGTCGATAGCTCGATGGGCGAGTCGCTCAAGTTGTGCAGGCAGAGAAGTCGTTGATCGTTGTATACGCGTTCGAATCCGAGCAAGGATGGGTTGGGATGTTCGAGAAAACGGAGCTCGCCCAGGGCCAGGGCTGGTTGGGCCTTGTAAACGGTGATGAAACGGCGAATGACATGGTAGAGCGAATCAGGGTCGGCCTGCTGCGCCGCCACATTGACGCGTTGATAGCCAAAAACGGGGTCGTCGATGACGGGCGCGTAGGTTTTGTTCGCGCTCGAGAACCCGGCATTGGCCGAATCGTCCCACTGCATGGGCGTGCGCACGCCCATGCGATCGGGCAGCCAGATGTTGTCGCCCATGCCGATTTCGTCGCCGTAATAAAGGATGGGCGCGCCGGGCAAGGTGAATAGCAACGAGTTCATAAGCTCAATCTTGCGGCGATCATTGTCGAGCAAAGGCGCCAGACGACGCCGGATCCCCAAATTCAGGCGCATTCGCGGCTCGGGCGCGTATTGCGTCCACATCCACTGGCGCTCAACCTCGGTCACCATCTCCAGGGTCAGTTCGTCGTGATTGCGTAAGAAGGTGCACCATTGGCAATTGGGGGGGATGGCTGGCGTGCGCTCCATAATTTGCACCACGGGCGAGCGGTCGCCGCGGCGCAAAGCCATATAGAGCCGAGGCATGACCGGAAAATGAAAGCACATATGGAATTCGTCGCCGGGCGCCGCGGGATCGTTAGGATCGCCGCCAAAATAAGCGCGTACATCTTCTGGCCATTGGTTGGCCTCGCATAACAACAGCGCTTGAGGGTAATGAGCATCTACGAACGCGCGCAAGCGCTTGAGATAAGCATGCGTTTCGGGCAGATTTTCGCAATTCGTGCCTTCGCGTTCGAATAGATAAGGCACCGCGTCGGCGCGAAAGCCGTCCAATCCCATATCGAGCCAAAACCGGGCGATGTCCAGCATCTCTTGTTGCACGGCCGGATTGTCGAAATTTAGGTCCGGCTGTTGCGAATAGAAGCGATGCCAATAATACTGCCCCCGTAATTCGTCCCAGGCCCAATTGGAGCTTTCGGTGTCGAGGAAGATGATGCGCGCGTCGCTGTATTTCTCATCTGTATCGCTCCAGACATAAAAATCGGTGAATGGCTCTACTCGTCGTCGCGAAGCTTGAAACCAGGGGTGTTGGTCGGATGTGTGATTCATGACCAGATCCGCGATGACCCGTATGCCGCGCGCGTGCGCAGCCTCGATCAGATCGCGGTAGTCTTGTAAATCGCCGTAGTCTGGATGCACATTGTAATAGTCGGCGATGTCATAACCATCATCCACCAGCGGCGAAGGATAAGTGGGCAGCAACCAGATGCAATCTATGCCCAAGTTGGCCAGGTAATCCATGCGCTCGATGACCCCGCGTAAGTCGCCATGGCCATCGCCGTTGCTATCTTGAAAGGCGCGTACGTAAAGTTCGTAGAAAATCGCAGTTTGATACCAAGGGGATGAAGACATAATGAGAAGATCGGGAGGGGTTCATTTTTGTTTATGGTTTACCGTTTTGGTCTTCGGATGCGCTTTGATCTGCAATAGCTAGGATCAGGGGTTCGCGCTGAGGGCGTGCAAGCTTGGCTCGCGTTCGCGCGGCCTCTGCGCTTTGGCCTGTGGCCAGCACTACGCCCTCCACGATGGCAATATAGCACCCCGCGTATGCTCGCAGGTCGATATCCAGATACTTGGGTGGAGACGCTGAGAAAATGGATGATTGCATTGCGTCATCATTCTAGCCTACCGGTTTGGCGTGCGTCAATCTATTCACGCAGCCCCAACGCGTCGGCGTTTTGTAATGCTTTTGGCGCGGCAGCATTTTTGAAAGAAAACTCTTCCGTGCTACAATGTTAAAAGTGCGCGCATTACTTCTCGCCCATTATGCGCGTCTATGAAAATATATATCGAACCGTCCTTCATTTGGCACTTCATCTATGAAAGGAGGCGATAATGTAAAAAGTTTTTCTTTCACTAAATCGACGATCTTTTTACATCTCTCTCGCATGAACCGGAGGAGTATTATGAATCGCCGCCGCATTGTTCTCCTACTGACATTGACTCTTCTCCTGGCTCTTGTTCTTAGCGCTTGCGCCGCGCCAGCAGCCGAGTCGCCAGAACAGGAAGCGCCGAAAGAAGAAGCGACGACCGCGCCCGCCGCGCCGGCACAAGAGGAGAAACCGGCAGAGCCGGAAGCGAAAGAGGGGCCGGTGACCATCACGTTTTGGCATGCCATGAGTGGAAGCCGTGGGGAAGTGGTGCAAGACCTCGTGGACACCTTCAATGAAAAATTTCCCCAATACAAGGTGGAGGCCGAATACACGGGTAGTTACGCTGAAACCTTGACCAAGGCCTTGGCCGCTTACAAGGCCGGAGAAGCTCCCATCATTGTCCAGGTCTATGAAGTGGGAACGCAAACCATGCTCGATTCTGACGCCATTATTCCTGTCTACACCATGAATCAGGGCGAGGTGGACTGGGCTGAGGTGGTTGAGCCAATCCGCAAGTATTATTCTATCGACGGCAATCTTTATTGCATGCCCTTCAATAGCTCCACTGCCATGCTGTATTACAATAAGGACATGTTTGAGAAAGCCGGCTTGGACCCTGATAAACCACCAACGACTTGGGCTGAGGTGGAGGAATACAGTAAAAAGATTATGGAAGCTGGCGCTGCCGAAGGCGGTTTCTCTATGGGGTGGCCGGCCTGGATTTTGGAGCAAATGTTCGCCTGGCACAATCAACTTTATGCTAACAACGATAACGGTCGTTCTGGCCTTGCCACCGAGATCTACGTGAACAGTGATTTTGGAAAGATGGTGTTGGGTGAATGGCAACGTATGGCCGAAGAGGGCGTACTTGTCTATGGCGGCCGTAAATACAAGGCCAATGATCCTTTTTTGGGTCAGCAGTTCCCCTTCCTGTTCCAGAGCACGTCGAGCTTGGGCGGCATCTTGAAAAAGGCCGAATTCAAGGTGGGCACCACGTTTTTGCCCCGTTTCGAGGGGGATTATGAAAAAGGCAATAGCGTGGTTGGTGGCGGCTGCCTTTGGGTGATGGACACCGCTACGCCTGAGCAGCAAGAAGCGGCCTGGGAATTCCTGAAATACACCTTCTCGCCCGAACGCGCTGTGCTGTGGCACAAAGGCACCGGATACTTCCCCACCAGCAATACGGCCTATGAAATGTTAAAAGAGGAGGGATGGTTCGAAAAAGAGCCGAACTTCGCCACGGCATTCAATCAGATTCTTAGCGGCAACGACACCCCCGCGTCGCAAGGCGTACTCCTTGGTCCCTTCGTTCGCATTCGCGATGTTATGGGCACGGCCATTGAGGAAGCCGTAGTCAATGGCGCGGATGTGGCCAAGACCCTGGATAACGCCGCGAATGAGGCCAATCAGCTCTTGGCTGAATACAAGCAGCTCTACGGCGACTAAATTCTTCTGTTCGCCCAATGCGGACGACGTTGCGCAGCGTCGTCCGCATCCTTCTTTGTGCGAGCCACTTTTGCTCAGGCTGATGGAACGATCATGCAAACACGCTTTCCAGAAAAAACGCTTCCTTATCTGCTTCTGGCGCCTAGCATCATCATTGTTCTCATCTTTTTCGTTGTGCCCTCGGTTCAAAGCCTTTATCTCAGTTTTTATCGCGTCAGCGCGTTGGGCAACAAGAAAATCTTTATTGGGTTGGAAAACTTTACCCGTCTCCTCACCGACCCGAGCTATCTGAACTCTATTATCACCAGTTTCGAGTTCGCCATTTTCGTGGTGTTTGTGGGTCTGGCAGCGAGCATGGCCGTGGCCGTGGTTGCGAATCAACGATTGCGCGGGTTTGGCGTATATCGCACGCTGTTGATCTGGCCCTACGCTCTTTCTCCGGCCATTGCTGGTCTTATTTGGGCCCAAATGATGGATCCCAGCATTGGGTTGGCGTCTCACCTGCTCGAAATCCTGTTCGGCATTCGTTTCAATTACCAGACCAATGGCCAACAGGCCTTGCTTTTTATTTCGGTCGCGGCGGCCTGGAAGATGTTGGGATACAACATCATCTTTTTTCTTGCGGGCTTGCAAAGCTTGCCCACAGAGCTATTAGAGGCCGCAGCCATTGACGGCGCTGGGGCTTGGCGGCGGTTTTGGAAGATTACCTTTCCTTTGCTTTCGCCCACCACGTTCTTCCTGTTTATTATGAACACGCTTTACGCCTTTTTTCAGGTGTTTGGCCTGGTTCACATCACCACCGAGGGGGGGCCTGGCCGGGCCACCGATTTGATGGTGTATAAGCTCTATCGAGATGGTTTTGAAGGCTTGAATACAGGATACGCCTCGGCCCAGTCCATTGTTTTGCTCATCATGGTGGCTGCACTGACCATTCTTCAGTTCCGTTACGCCGGTTCGAGGGTGCATTATCAATGAACGTTCAAACTTCCGCCCCAAGCAAGCTCACTGTTTCTTGGAATTGGGATCGGGTTCGCAACCGGATCATTACGCCCACGTTTTCGCACCTGGTTATGTTGAGCGTGCTGGTTCTGTTGCTTTTCCCCATGTTCTATGCTTTTTTGATCGCCACACAAACGCCATCCCAATATTACGAGTTTCCCCCCCGCTTCATTCCTGGCTCTTCCTTTCTCGAGAATGTTCGTATTGCTTGGGAACGTATCAACCTGGGACGTTTGGTTTTCAACACCAGCGTAGTCGCG
Organism: Chloroflexota bacterium; assembly: GCA_013151415.1. Taxonomy (GTDB): domain Bacteria; phylum Chloroflexota; class Anaerolineae; order J102; family J102; genus JAADII01. The sequence continues at coordinate 8,236 of JAADII010000160.1, read as the reverse complement.
ATCAGCGTGGCTATTGGAAAGATCGTTCTCAGCGTGACAGCCGCTTTTGCATTTGTCTATTTCGATTTCAAGGGAAAGGCCGTCTTTTTTGTGACGATTCTCATTACGCACATGCTGCCATTGCCTGTGCGCATCGTACCCACCTTTGAATTGATCGATCAATTGGAGTGGATCAACACCTTTAGAGGACTGACCATTCCTTTTTTCGCCAGCGCTACAGGTGTATTACTTTTTCGTCAGCTCTATCGCACCATTCCTCCTAGTTTAGCCGATGCGGCTCGCATCGATGGCGCGGGGCCTTTGCAATTCCTTTGGTCGGTGGTCATTCCCCTTTCCAAGACCAATATGGCCGCGTTGTTTCTTATCGAGTTCATCTATATGTGGAACCAATACCTGTGGCCCTTGATCATTGCCAATGCCGAGCGCACGCGGGTGGTGCAAATCGGTCTAAAGCAATTGGTGGACACAGACGCGGCCGTGGATTGGCACATCGTCATGGCCGGCGCGCTTATCGCTACGTTGCCACCACTGCTGCTTCTGATTATCATGCAACGGAGCCTCATCGAGGGCATGTCGCTTTATGAAGAAAAATAATCGCTCCTTCACCTCCATTCAGGGCGTTGTTTTTGATTTGGATGGAACCGTCTATTTGGGTGAGGCCGCGTTGCCAACCGCGGTCGAGGCCATCGCCGCGCTGCGGGCCGCGGGCAAGCGGGTGATCTTCGTTAGCAACAAGCCCCTCAATCCGCGCCGCGCCTATGCCGAGAAGCTGACGCGTTTGGGCATCCCGGCCACGGCCGATGAGGTCATTACATCGGGTTATGTGCTGGGCCGACGCCTGGCCCGCACCGCACCTCATCAGCGCCTTTTCGTGATCGGCGAAGCGCCCCTGCTGGCCGAACTGCGCAGTCATGGCCTCGATGTCATCGATGATCTCCATCAAGACCCCATGCAAGTCATTGATCCGTCGGGCATTGATGGCGTGGTGGTCGCGTTTGACCGCACGCTCGACTACAAAAAGCTCAACACAGCATATCAAGCATTGCGGCGGGGCGCGCATTTCTACGCCACCAACGCGGACAAAGCCTGCCCCATGCCCGGCGGCTTCATTCCCGACGCGGGCGCCACCATCGCGGCCCTGGAGCACATTACGGGACGAAAGGTGGAGTTGGTAGCGGGCAAGCCCTCGAGCCTCACCGCCGAAGCGACGCTCGAACGGCTCGGACTGCCACCCGAACGTTGTCTCATGGTGGGCGATCGTTTGGAGACCGACATCCGCATGGGCCAACAGGCGGGCATGTGGACGGCCGTGACGCTCACGGGCGCATCGACGCGGGAAGAAGCCGAACGCCTGAAGCCCGCACCCGATTTCATCGTGGACGCTCTGGACGAGCTGGTGGAAATTGTGCTTGGGAAATAATGGTGTAGAAATGCCAAAGGGACGATAAAACTCCATTGTCTTATCGTCCCTTTGATCGAAATCAATTCAAGCGTTCGGCAATGAGCTCGGCGATTTCGTCGGGATGATTGGCCACAGGAACGCCTACGCTCTCGAGCGCGGCGACCTTGTCGGCCGCGGCGCCCCTGCCGCCGCTAATGATGGCGCCGGCGTGGCCCATGCGCTTGCCGGGCGGCGCGGTGCGACCGGCAATGAAGCCCACCACCGGTTTGCTTACATGCTCCCGGATGAATTCGGCTGCGCGTTCTTCGTCGTTGCCGCCGATTTCGCCGATCATGACGATGGCTTTGGTGTCAGGGTCGGCCTCGAACAGCGCCAAGACATCCACGAATTTTGTGCCGATGACCGGATCGCCGCCGATGCCCACCACCGTGCTTTGACCAATGCCGCGTCCCGACAGCGCGGCCACGGCCTCATAAGTGAGCGTGCCCGAGCGCGAAACCACGCCCACCGGGCCGGGAATATGAATATTGCCGGGCATGATCCCCACCTTGGCCTGGCCGGGCGAGATGACGCCAGGACAGTTGGGGCCAATGAGCCGAGTGGAGGTCTGATCGATGTACGCGCGCACGGTGATCATATCGAGCACAGGGATGCCTTCGGTGATGCACACCACCAGGTCGATCCCTGCGTCCGCGGCCTCGAGGATCGCGTCTGCCGCGAAACGCGCGGGCACATAGATAATGGAGGCGTTGGCGTCGGCGGCCTCTTTGGCCTCGCGCACCGTATCGAACACCGGAACGCCCAGCGTCTCCTGGCCCCCTTTGCCCGGCGTGACTCCGGCCACAATGTTGGTTCCATAGGCCTGCATCTGCGCGGCGTGAAATTGTCCTTCGCGGCCGGTCAGGCCCTGTACGATCAATCGCGTGTTGTTGTCAACCAAAATGCTCATGGTGCTATCACCTCTTACAAAGTTTCGCCGCGGGCCGCGGCCACAGCCATTTGCGCAGCCTGGGCCAGGGTGGTGGCGGTGGGAAAGTTCGCTTCGGCCAAAATGGCGCGACCTTCTTTTTCATTGGTCCCCACCAGTCGAATGACGAAGGGAACGTTGGGTTTGACCTCGTCGATGGCCGTTAACAACCCGCGCGCCACCTCATCACAGCGGGTGATGCCGCCAAAGATGTTGACCAACACAGCCTTGACATTGGGATCGCTGAGAATGATGCGCAGCGCGGCCGCAACCTTTTCGGCTCGAGCGCCGCCGCCAATGTCGAGGAAATTGGCCGGCTCGCCGCCATAGTGTTTAACGATGTCCATGGTGGCCATGGCCAATCCAGCGCCGTTGACCATGCATCCGATTTCACCATCCAGTTTTACATAACTCAGTCCGTTGACGCGCGCTTCGGTCTCCGCCGGGTCTTCTTCATCGAGGTCGCGCATTTCCTCCAGTTTGGGATGACGGAAAAGGGCGTTGTCGTCCAGCACCATCTTGCCATCCACGGCCAGCAGCGAGCCGTCCCCCTGAATCACCAAGGGGTTGATCTCGGCCAGCTCCGCATCGGAGCCGAGAAACGCTTGATAGAGGCTGAGCGCGATCTGGGTGAAGGGGCGAAACAAATGTTTGGGCAGATTGATGCCCGAGGCCAACCCAATGGCCTGGTAGGAGCGCATTCCCAAAAAGGGATCGATGACGGTTGTATGGATGGCCTCCGGTTTGGTCGCGGCCACCTCTTCGATATCTACGCCGCCCTCGCTGGAAGCCATCATCACCACGCGTCGTCGCTCGCGATCGATGACCAGACCCAAATATAGTTCTTTCTGGATGTCGGCCGCCTCATCCACCAATACGCGCTTGACCGTATATCCCTTGATGTTCATCCCCAAAATTTGGTCCGCGATGGCCTCGGCTTCGTCAGGCGTGCGCGCCAATTTGATGCCGCCGGCCTTGCCGCGTCCCCCCACCAGCACCTGCGATTTGATGACCACCGGCTTCCCCAATGATTGGGCGATTTCACGCGCCTGTGTGGCCGTGTTCGCCACCTCGCCCTTGGGGATGGGCACCCCATAACGGGCGAAAATGCGTTTGGCTTGAAATTCGTGAAGTTTCAATCGAACCCTCCTTTGGGCGATGATGATATGGATTTTGAGTGCCGTTCATTTAAACCATCGGAATTATAGCGGAGGCCAAGAGCCTGAACCAAAATCCAGGGCAAACTTGAGCGGGCCTGCGCTTCTTTTCACAGGGCCAGACAACCTGATATAAAGTTAAATTCTGCTCAGATTCTGTTGGCAATGTTGATGAGCTTCGGTATAATAGATTTCGTGAGCATGGCCGAAAACATTCACTGTGTCTTTTTAGCGAGCTGTTATTCAGGTTGGTTTTGTTCCGGCCAACTCCTTGCATGCATATTTGAGGAAGGTGACACATGACAAATCAGTCGATCATTCGAGAAGCCATTCGGCTGCTCGTGGTCGCGGGTTTCTTCACCGCGGACGATGAGGAATCGCTGGCCGAACTGGCGACCATGCTGGAGCCCATGGTCATTGCCAGTGGTCAAACGTTGATGGAGCAGGGTGAACCGGGCGATTCCATGTATGTGGTGGTTAGTGGCCGCCTGCAAGTGTATGTCCGTCGTGATGAGGAAGAGGTGTTGGTGGGTGAAGTGGGGCGTGGCGAGGTTGTGGGTGAGATGGCTTTGCTTACGTCGGAGCCGCGCTCGGCAACGGTGCGGGCCGTGCGCGACACCCAGGTGGCGCGCCTCAGTCAGGATGGCTTCGAACGCCTGATGCTTCAGCATCCTCAGGCCATGCGCGGCATGATGAGAACCATCGTCGAACGTTTCCGGCGTTTGCTGCGTTCGCCCCGGCTCGAGCGTCGCTTGCAAACCCTGGTGGCGCTCCCCATCACCGAGGGGGTTTCTCTACCCGATTTTCTAGCCAAATTCGAGACCGCGCTCGCCCCACTCGCCAAGACTTTTGTTTGCACACAGGAACGAATGGCGCAAACGCTTGGTTCAGATTCACCGGCGCATGCCATGGTCTCCTGGATGAATGATCTGGAGCTGAACTATGAGTTTGTCCTCTATGTGGCCAGTGAAGACCCGCTCTGGTTGGAGCGTTGTTTGCGTCAGGCGGATCGTTTGTTGTTGGTGGCCAACGCATCGGAACAGCCGCGTCGCGAGCGGCTGAACGAAGACCAGTGGCGAGAGGTTGCGGGACGCGTCGACCTGGCTCTGATCCATCCGGATGACGCGGATCAGGGAAGGGGTGCGAGCGCATGGCTGGATGCATTCGACGTCAAAGAGCATTTCAATCTCCGCATGGGTGACGATATTGGCTTTCGTCACATGGCGCGGCGGTTCACGGGCAATAGTTTGGGCCTGGTGTTCGGCGGGGGATCGGCGCGCGGCTATGCGCATGTGGGCGTGCTTCGGGCGTTGGAAGAGTCCGGAATCGAAATCGATATGATCGGCGGCACGAGCATGGGGGCCATGATGGCGGCGGTTTCGGCCATGAATTGGGATTATGAAGAGATCCGACGACATGTTGCGGTGTTTGGCTCCAACAAGCGCGTCTTCGACTACACACTGCCTCTGACATCGCTTACGGCCGGGGGCAAAGTGACGTATATGACGAAAACCCTCTTTGGCGATGTGCAAATTGAAGAGCTATGGCGTCCCTTTTTCTGTGTTTCCACCAATCTCAGCCAGGCCGAACCTATGGTGCATACGCGCGGCCCGCTGTGGAAAGCCGTGCGCAGCAGCATCGCCATCCCCGGCGTGTTCTCGCCCGTGTTATACGAAGGCGATGTGCTGGTGGATGGAGGAATTATGAACAACCTGCCTGTTGATGTCATGTATGAACAGCTCGGCGCGGATGCGGTCATCACCGTCAACGTTAGTCCCTTGCAAACGCGGCCGCGAAACTACAATTTTGGCGATCGCGTGTCGGGCTGGCGCATTTTGTGGGGGCGCTTGATCCCTTTTGTCAAGCCCTTGCGCGCGCCTTCGCTCATGGGCACGCTCATGCGTTCTCTCGAGCTCAATAGCGTGTATCGCGTCAAACAAGAAATGTTGGGTATGTCGGATCTCGTCTTGTTGCCGGATTTGCGCGATTTTTCGCCGGGGAATTTTTCAGAATATGAAGAAATCATCGAAATAGGTTATCGAACGGCTATGGACGCCTTAGCCTCGTGGACCCCGCCTGTGGCGCGATGAGAGACGTTCAAGAGCGCCTTTTCGAAGCCCTCAACCGCCTTGCCATCCCGTTTTATTCGCGGCTCGTTCTTGCTCCCTTTTCGTCGTTCCGTCATCCAGCCACTTGCTTGACGCTTCGCGCCCGCGCGGCTTATAATCTTCATACCATCCTTTTTGCCGAGCGGAGATGATCATGATCGAAGTGACTATCGATAGTGTGCGCATCAGTTTGATGACTCAACATCGCGTCGTCGTGTTGCGGGAAAAGCAGTCTCCACGTTATCTGCCCATTTGGATTGGCGCGCCCGAAGCCGATGCCATCACTTTGCGCCTTCAGGGCGTGCGCGTCGAGCGACCTCTGACCCACGATCTGTTGGCCAATGTCATGGAGACGCTGGGCGCGGAAGTGCAATACGTGGTGGTTAGCGATTTGCGGTCCGACGTATTCTACGCGGAGATTGTGTTGGAGTATAATGAGCGCGAAGTGCGCATTGATTCCCGCCCTAGCGACGCCATCGCCCTGGCCGTGCGCGTGGACGCCCCCATATTTGTGGCGGAGAAGGTGATGGACGAAGCGGGCCGAATGCCCGATGAAGACATCACTTCCGCCATTCTCGAAGGCGCCGAAGCCGAGTCTTCGGCCGATGTCGAACCCGAAGATTTGGGCGCGTTTGCCGACTTCATCGAAGAATTGGACCTCGACGATCTCGGCGGTGAATAACACGCTCGCGTGATGTAGTCTGGCTATCTACATCTCAAGATAGATCGAAGATGTCCTTCGTCCACGACGCCTGCACTGCCAGGCGTCGCTTTGTCTCTGCCGCCCGTCTTTTCTCATGACAAAACCATGGACGATGTTTTATGACTTCCTTGCCCGATAAGACCGTTCCCAGCAATCTCGAGGCTGAAGAAGCGCTTTTAGGTTCACTGCTGATCGATCCCGACGCCATCATCCAGGTGGCCACCATCGTCACATCCGAAGATTTCTACGCGCATAAACATGGTTTGATCTACGAAGCCATCCGTTCTTTGCACGACCAGCGCCATCCCGTCGATTTTCTGACCGTCACTTATGAGTTGGAGCGCCGGGGCAAACTGACCGATGTAGGCGGCGCGGCTTATATCAGCTCGCTCATCAACGCGGTGCCTAGCTCCATCCATGCGGTGGAGTATGCAGAAATCGTGCAGCGCACCTCAACGTTGCGCCAGCTCATTGCCGCAGCCGGGCAAATCGCTCGCATGGCGCACGATGAGTCGCGCGAGGTGCAAGAGGTGATGGATCAGGCCGAAGAACTGATCTTCGCCATCTCCGAACGTCGGTTGACGCGCGATCTGAAACCTGTGCGCAGCATCATGCGCGATGTAATGGATGAAATCGACGAGCTTCATCGCCGGCGGGGCGAAGTGTTGGGCGTGCCCACCGGCTTCAAGCTGCTCGATCAGATCTTGGGCGGGTTGCAAAAATCCGATCTGATCATCGTGGCCGCGCGGCCGGGCATGGGCAAAACCAGTTTGGCTCTTTCCATCGCGCTCAACGCGTCGAAGCGACACGGCGCGCGCGTGGCCATCTTTAGCCTGGAAATGAGCAACGAGCAATTGGTGCAGCGTCTGCTCTCGCAAGAGGCCCGCATCGATTCGCAGCGCTTGCGCCTGGGCAAGGTTCAGGATGAGGAATGGGGCCGTTTGGCCGAGGCCGCAGGCGTGCTCAGCGAATGCCCCATTTTTATCGATGATAGCGCGGCGATCACGCCCTTCGAACTGCGCACCAAAGCCCGGCGCATGTATGCGGAGCACGGCATGGATTTGCTCATAGTCGATTACATGCAACTCATGCATTCGGGCGCGCGTTCAGAAAATCGGGTGCAAGAGATCAGCTTCATCTCCCGCTCGCTCAAACAACTGGCGCGTGAGCTCAATGTCCCTCTTGTCGCCATTTCGCAGCTCAGCCGTCAGGTGGAAAGTCGGGCCGAGAAGCGGCCTCAATTGAGTGATTTGCGCGAGTCCGGCTCCATCGAGCAAGATGCGGATGTGGTCATGTTTGTCTATCGCGAAGATGTGTACAAGGAGGATAGCGAGCGTAAAAACATTGCCGAAATAATCATAGCCAAACATCGTCATGGCCCCACCGGCTCGGTTGACCTTTATTTCAATAAGCAATATACTCATTTCGACGAACTGGCCGTGATCAAGGAGGAGCTGCAGATTGAGTGAAATTGGGTGTTAGATGTCAGGTATTGGATATTGGGTATTGGATATTCGATATTCGAACCAATATCCAATATCTAACCCAATGTGCAACTTTTCCAAAAGTTTTTTTGCCGAAGTCCAGGAAAACTTGCCCTCGACGAGCAGACCAAAGGACGATGGGACGAAGATAGACCATGAAATTGAGACGACATCCATTCTTTGTCGTCTATCTTGGTCTATTTTTCGTCCAAGTTCGTCCCTTTGTTTGCTGAAATAGGGCGAGATGGCTCGCTATGGCCGCCAGAAAGTCGCACATCGGGTAATATCTAATATCCAGTATCCAGTCTCCAATATCCACCACAATGTCAAGTCCTGAAATATGTTTACACTGATGTGACAAAAAGTGGTAGGAAGTAGAAGGTAAGCATCGTTGTCCAGAGCAGGACATCAGAGG
>JAADII010000131.1 GCA_013151415.1 Chloroflexota bacterium | reverse complement strand
GACGATAAGACCATAAGACGATAGGACGATGGGGTTAAGTTCGGCCATGGTCTCTTCGTCCTATGGTCCCATCGTCCCTTTCATGGGTGTCGGCGGGCGGTCGCCCGTGAAGCCTGCTAAGCAAAGACTAAAGGAGCTGGAAAAAGACCCGCGGCTTGCGGCGTTCGAGATGTTGTTCCGCGGCCAGAGCCAGGCGCAGAAGCAGGGGCTCGTTCCAGGCTCGGCCCATAGCCTGCATGCCGATGGGCAAACCCGCGTTGGTGTAACCCACAGGAAAAGAAATGGCGGGCAAGCCGGTGAGGTTGGCGGGCGGCGCAAAGCGCATGATCTCGGTGAGAGTGGTCAGGTCGGATTCGCCGTCGGGCAAAGCCGCGGGCGGGATGGCCGGCGCAGGAAGAGCCGTAGCCGGGGTGAGGATGGCGTCCACGTCGGCCAGCGCATCGGCGAAATGACGCATGAGGCGCGTGCGCACGCGCTGCGCCTTGAGCAGGTCTTGGGCCGTGAAGCTCTTGCCAATGGCCAGATTGAGACGCACATCGAGACCGAAATCCTTTTCATGAGCCTGAACATCCCGCCCCAGCCCTTGCAACATTTCACTGACAATGGTGACGACATGCGCGACGCGGCCTGCTTCCAGATCGGGGATGACGACTTCTTGCACGCGCGCGCCGCGATCCTGAAAGTGGTCGAGCATGGCCTCGCACGCAACCACCACCTCGTTGTTGGCATGCCGAAACCAGGGCCAAAAAACGCCCAAGGTGAGGTCACTGAGGTCGAGTTGGTCCCAGCCAAATAACGTGGGAAGCGGTTGGTGAAGTGAAACCGGGTCTTTGGGATCGGGACCGGCCATGACGCCATAGGCCAGGGCCAGATCGGTGGCGGTGGCCGCAATGGGGCCCACATGGGCCACGCTCCAAACCAAAGGAAACGCGCCGAACTCGCTCACTCGACCATAGGTGGCTTTGAGGCCGAACACACCGCAAAAGGCTGAGGGAATACGAATGGACCCGCCCCCATCCGCGCCAATGGCCACCGGACAAAGACCGGCCGCCACCGCGGCCGCGGAACCGCTAGAGCTGCCGCCTGTGAAATGCGCGGGATTGTAGGGATTGCGCGGGGTTCCATGATGCGGGTTGAGACCAGTGACGCCAATGCCGATCTCGTGCATGTTGGTCTTGCCGATGAGCAACGCGCCCGCGGCCCTCATGCGAGCCACGGGTTCGGCGTCTGCGCGGGCGGGAGCGGAGCCAAGAAAAGCCGTTCCCACAGTGGTGGGATAGCCCATCATGTCCACCTCGTCCTTCACCGCGACCGGAACGCCGTCGAAAAGCCCCAAGGGTTCGCCGCGCCGCAAACGTTCGGTGGCGGCTTCGGCCTGGCGCATGACGTCATCGGGCCGAACGGTGATGAACGCGGCCAGGGGTGGGTCGAGCGAATCGGCCTCCTCGATGGCCTTGAGGAAGCGTTCTGCCACCGCCACCGGCTCGGTTGCGCCCTCGCGATAGGCGCGAGCGTAGTCCAAAACGGTGGGAAAGTGGAAGCCGGTCGGAGAAATGGAAGCCCGGTCGGGAAGTTCGGCGGCGTCCGCCTGCGCGGCCTCGCGAGCGAACGCGCCCCGATAGTGGATGGGGAGATAAGTGGGCGGCTCGTGGAAATGTTGTTCTCGAAACCAGGTGATCCCAGCGTTTTTTAGCAGGCTGGATGTAAGCAACCCGCCAACCCGGCTTTCAACCAAAGCCACAAATGACCGCAGAGAACGTCCTGAAAGATAAGGCAGCTCAACAGAATGAAGATCATAAACTGAAACGGACATAGGGCGCTCCTTCCGTCGCAGGCGAAGGCGGAACAGTGCAATCTTTGTTTCAGACTGCATTATACCTTGCGACCAGCATAAAGAGAAACGAAGATCAAATCGTTGGCGGGTGCAGCGCGATAACTCAAATCTTGGCAATGTGGATTTCCGATCAGCGTCTTGCGCGGTCATGCGCGTTTTGCCAATCTGCGTTGAGTATGGCAGAATGGTTCGGTTGATGCGATGGGGAGCAACGAGGCCCTCCATCGTTCTTTTCTGTCAGCGGCCCTTCGCGGCCCCAACGACGCGGCCATCGAAGTTGACCGGTGACATATCCCAAAGAAAAGGAGTGCAATGCTATGTTGACCGAGTACGAAATGGTGACGCTTTTTCATCCACGACTGGATGACGAGGGCGTCGAACAACTTACACAGTGGGTCCAAGACCGCATCGCCAGCTTAGGCGGTGAAGTTTTGGAAGTGATTCCGTGGGGAAGGCGCAGTTTGGCGTACCCCATCAAAAAGCATCTCGAAGCCACCTACGTTCAGTTCGATTTTAAACTCGACGGCAATCAAATGACCGAATTGAATCGAGCGATGCGCCTCAACGAAGATATCCTGCGCCAGTTGCCGGTGCGTAAGGCGGATCGCTAGACGTTGGTTATGAGCGTATTGGCGCGTCAAAACGGGCCAATGCATTCAATCCAGGTGATCTTCTAAACGAGGAGATGTTGTTATGTCTAGAGGTTTGAACAAAGTTATGGTAATCGGCAACCTGGGCCGCGACCCTGAAATGCGGTATACGGCCAGCGGCAAACCTATTACGACATTTAGTCTGGCCACCAGCCGCACTTGGGTCACCTCCGACGGCGAACGACGAGAGGCCACTGAGTGGTTCAATGTCGTCACCTGGGGCAACCTGGCCGAGATATGCAATCAGTATTTACGCAAGGCTTCGCGCGTGTATGTCGAAGGCCGACTGCAAACCAAAACCTGGGAGGATTCCGACGGCAACAAACACTGTCGCACTGAACTTGTTGCAAATGAAATGTTGATCCTGGATTCGCGACATAACCATCAACGACGCGAACAAGAAGAATATTATTTGGATGAGAACCCCGATTTGCCTTTCTAGTCACTGACAATTGGCGGCTCACCGTCTCAATAGCTAAAGCGTGGACGGATGGTGCAAGAGACGATGGGCGAATGACCATCGTCTTGTCACCGCGTTGGCTGCTCTCCGAGGCAACATGGCCAGCCACTTCGTCTAACGACTCTTGATAAACACGCCATTCTTTCATTGGAGGATGACCGTGGCCGAAGAAACCACGACAAAAACCCAAGCACCCGCTCCGGAAGCGACGCCCACGCGCGCCGCGCCGCGCCGCGTCGCCCCACCTACACCAACGCGCACTCGGGCCGCCGATCGCCGAACCCGGCGTCGTCGGGTGTGCAATTTCTGTGTGGAAAAGATCGATTTCATCGATTACAAGAAACCCGATATGCTCATGACCTACATTTCCAACACCGGCAAGATCTACAGTCGCCGACGTTCTGGCGTGTGCGCCAAGCACCAGCGTCGATTGGCCAGGGCTATCAAACGAGCGCGCTTTCTGGCCTTGCTGCCCTACACAGCCGAACACATTCGCGAATACGGTGCGGGGCAATCGTAAAACGACATAGAATCACGATAAATTGATTCGAGTAATTCCATGACCAAGAAACGCCAAAAACGAGAAGCCGAAGCCCCGCGCGAACCCAGACGCCATCGCCGGTTGCGGCAGGAAGAGGCGCGCAAACAGCGTTTTGTGCTTATTGGCGTGGGGCTTGCCGTGGGTCTTGTCATCGTTATCTTGTTGGCGGGGGCGGTCAATGAGTTTGTGCTCAAGCCTCGTCGTCCCATCGCCAGCATCAACGGGGAAACCATTTCCACGGCTGCGTTTCAACGCCGCCTCCGTTTCGAACAAAATGCGCTGGCGGAAAACATTCGCAGTTACATTCAGTTCAGTCAGCAGCTTGGCGGAGACCCCAACAACAACCCCTTTCTCTCCTTCATTCAGCAAATGGTGGGTGATCTTAGCCAACCCGACCGCTTTTCGCTGACTGTGCTGAACACCATGACCGAAGAGGTGTTGGTCCGTCAGTTGGCGCAGGAGTATGGGGTGGAGGTGAGCGAAGAGGAAGTGCAATTGGAAATCGAGCGTCAACTCGGCTACGATCGCGATGCGCCCCCACCGCCCACGCCCGAGCCCAGCGCCACAGTCACCGACACACTACCCGCGCCCACCCCCATGACGGCCGAGGCGTTTCTCGACCAATACAACGAGATCATCTCAGGCCTCAAAGAGCGAGATAGCTTGACCGAAAGCGAGTATCGCCAACTCTATCGAGATCGTCTTCTGCGAGAGAAATTGAAAGAGGTGGCGCCTCTGGAATATGAAACCACCGAGGAGCAGGTGCGGGCCCGCCACATCTTGGTGCGCATTCCGCCTGAGTCGGAAGATATGACCGCAGAAGAGGCCGAGGCCGAGGCTTTGGCCAAGATCGAAGAAGCTCGCGCCCGCATCGAAGGAGGCGAACCGTTCGAAGACGTGGCCAAAGAGATGTCGGATGATCCGGGCAGTGCGGAGCAAGGAGGCGATTTGGGCTGGTTTGGTCGCGGACGCATGGTCGCGGAGTTCGAAGACGTGGCGTTTTCGCTGGAGCCGGGCCAGCTCAGCGAACCGGTCAAGACCCCATTTGGCTACCATATTATCGAGGTGTTGGAAAAAGACCCTGCTCGTGAAGTGGATGAGGCGGAGAAAGAGCGGCGGCGTGATCAAGCGTTCCAAGAATGGCTCAACGCACAAAAAGAGGCTGCTGACATCCAAACCTTCTGGTCCATCGATATCGTGCCGCCTCTACCCGATGATATTGTCGAGTTCTTGCGCACCCTGGGCGTCCTCGGCGGCCCTCCGGCCCCACCCCCGCCGGCCGCGCCCACAGCGCCGCCGGCTGAAGAGGCTACGCCTGCGTCATCGCAGTAACCAAAAACCCCATCTTGCATTGCGCATGAAATGATGCGGCTTGGGAGTTCCGGGCCGCATCATTTTTTCTCTCCGCACCAGGCGCAATTCCCTATGCTTCATCCAACTGCGCTTTAGTCCGACCCCGGGCTTGTCAGCTTGTCAGGCACAGGCTATACTGTCGATGATGCATTGCTCTTCCCTAACCCGGAGGAGCGATAACCATATGGCCATCCGTCCTCCCTCAAAATTTCATTCATTTGCCAGCCCGATGCAAACCTCCCAAGCAAGCGCCCGCGCAGATGCATTTGCAGCATTCGTTAATCGTCTGGCCGATTGGTTGGTGCGCCATTGGCTATTGGCGGCGTTGGTTTTGCTCGGCCTGTGGAATTTGCTACCCTGGCTGGCGCCGGTGTTCATGAAATTGGGCTGGGAATGGCCCGCGCGCGGCATCTATGCACTTTATGTGCTTTTCTGTCATCAGATGCCCCAGCGGTCATGGTTCCTGTTCGGCGAGCAGTTCACCTATCGCATGGACGACATTCTCATGGCCATGAACGGCTCCACCGAGCGCGTCATTCCCATCACCATGCGTTCATTCATCGGCGCGCCGGAGATGGGCTGGAAGGTGGCCTGGTCGGACCGGATGATCAGCTTCTACGGCGGTTGGTTCCTGGTGGGCTTGGTCTACGCGGCCCTGCGCGACCGTTGGAAGGGCATGGACTGGAAGCTGGCGCTGCTGTTCATGTTGCCGTTGGCCATCGACGGCGGCACGCACATGATCAGCGATTTGGGTGGGTTGCGCGAGGGCTTTCGCGAGACCAATGCCTGGCTGGCCGTTCTCACCAACAACGCCTTTCCGCCCGAATTTTACGCCGGTGATCAATGGGGTAGTTTCAACAGCATCATGCGCATGATCACCGGCATTTTGGGCGCAATTGGGCTTATTGGCTTTGCTTTTCCCTACATTGACCGGGCGATGGGCCGGGAGACCGAGGATCGAAGATCACAGATATAAAGTTAAGGGACATGGCCGGCGACCAACCTTCTCAGCCGAGGATCTATCATCCACGCACGGTGGAGGAGACGCTGCGCCTATTGCAGGCTTTTGGCGACCGGGCCACATTGGTGGCCGGGCCGGAGATCCCGGCGGGATTGCCAGAGCCGCCTGAGGCATTGGTGGATGTGGGGCGTCTGGCCGAGATGGCGGGAGTTCATCAATTTGCAGGCAGCGTGACCATAGGCCTTAACGCCACTCTCAATGATATTGCACACACTTCGTTGGTCCGCATGGGCGCCACTTGTCTGGCTGAGGCTTGTGAACGAGACCCAAACCCCAACGCGACCCTGCTCAATCACCTGCTTCGGCCACCTAATCCACGACCGTTCACCCTGCTCGCGTTGCTCACCCTGGCCGCTGAGGTGGACGTAGCGTTTTTGGATCCAGCGATGGGCGTTCGTCGCACCTGGCGAATATTGGAAAACGTGTGGGAGGGTCGAATTGCCGCCGCGGAATTGCCCCTGGCCGTGCGTTTCGCGGCCACAAAAAAGTATGAGGGAAGTGCGCTGGCCGATGCAAGGCCGATGTCGACGCTTCGGGCGCTTTCGGTGGCCGCGTGCGCTCGCGTGGGCTTGGCAGGTGAAACCGAAAAGGTCGAGACGGCGCGCGTGGCTTTGTTATTGGCGCAAGGCCCGCCCAAACGGATGCCAGAAACCGAAAGGATGGTGCTAGGCCGCCCTATCGGCGTCGAAAGCATCGAAGCCGCGGCTCATGCAGCCCAGAGCGAGGCCGAAACCGCCTTTCGCGCTATGAGCGTCGGTTCCTATGACATCAATCCCACAGCCCATCTCGTGCGTCTGGCGCTGGACCACGCCGCTGCTCGCGGTCGTTATTTCTCGTCAACCCGCGTCCTGAGCTGAATCCTGTGTCAATGTCCAGAGCAGCAAGGCGGCAATAGCAATAAGGACAAGGATAAGAGTGGTCATGGTTGTCACCTCGGCGTGAAGCGGCTGATAATGGAATGAGAGCAGAAAGATCGGGAAATGATATAGTTTATGACGCCGTTTTCCGGCAATGGTTGCGGATGTGGCGTCATATGCGGCCTCGAATCATGGAGTATGAGGTCGATTCAGCTCATGCCTATTGACATTATGACAGCCGATCATGAAATCCGCTTGAAAAACGGCGGACGATTGGGTGACGATTTTTTCATGATGGGCGCGCCTCTACAATCACCCATAAACTTCGCGATCCCACTTAGGTTCTTTGTCGAATGAGATCAATGCTTCCATGTGGGAGTCGCATTTGTGAATGAACAGAAACCGCACTTTCCGCAGCAATTTCAGGTTTGGTGATTGAGCTGTCTTGCCACCCTGAATTCCTCGTCCATTTGAGGTGAGCCGCACTTCTGAAGTGCGACTCACCTAAGGCAGACGTCTGTTGGACTTGTGGTCACCGCACGTTTCTCTTTTGATTTTTTTACGACATTTGTTTAGGATTGAAGGGTGAGTGCCAGCGATCATCCCCTTTCATGAGAGGTAGATAATGGAAATCAATACGATCCTTGATCAAATTGATTTAGGAGCCATGGCGCTTCCCGAATTTCAGCGAGGATATGTATGGAATCGTAACCAAGTTCGAGAATTGATGTACTCTCTCTATCGTCGTTATCCTGTTGGCGGGTTGTTGATCTGGGTTACCAAAACTGAAGATGCAGATACTCGGGGAGACCATGCTCTCACGGCTGGAAACGTGCGTTTGATATTGGATGGTCAGCAACGCATCACTTCGCTTTATGGTATTATTCGCGGCGCCCCGCCACCCTTTTTTGAGGGTGATAAGCGCGCGTTTACGGATTTGTATTTTAATATCGAAGAAGAGAGTTTCGAGTTCTACGGGCCGGTTAAGATGCGAGATAATCCATATTGGATCAGCGTCACTGAGCTGTTGAAGAACGGATTGACGCCGTTTATCGATTTAATCTATAAGAATTCGGAACTCAGGGACAGATCGGATATATATATCACGCGTTTGAATCAGCTTCTTGGCATCAAGAACATCAATCTCCATATAGAAGAAGTGACAGGGGCGGACAAAACTGTAGATGTGGTTGTCGACATCTTTAATCGGGTGAATAGTGGCGGGACAAAGCTTTCCAAAGGTGATTTAGCGTTGGCGCGGATATGCGCAGAATGGCCTGACGCCAGACATGAACTCCGTTCCGCACTTAGCAAATGGCGGGCGTCAGGTTTCGATTTCAAAATGGACTGGTTGTTGCGTAATGTGAATACAGTTTTGACAGGAGAAGCTTTGTTTTCGGCCTTGAAGGATGTGTCAGCCAGAGAGTTTCAGACAGCTTTGCATGAAACAGTGAGACATATTGACTACTTATTGAACGTTATCAGTGGCCGTTTGGGGCTTGATCATGATCGCGTGTTAGGTGGGCGTTACGCGTTTCCAATCATGACTCGCTATCTCGCACAAAATGGGGGAAGTTTCAGATCGGCCAGAGAACGAGATAGACTCCTATATTGGTATATACATAGTTTTTTGTGGGGGCGTTTTACAGGGTCAACTGAGAGCACTTTAAACCAAGATCTGGCAGTTATGGAAAACCCGGAAAAATCATTGGATCGACTGATCGAGCAACTGCGTATTTGGCGTGGGGATCTAATTGTGCGGACAGAAAACTTTGCAGGTTGGAGTCGAGGCGCTCGTTTTTATCCTATGTTATATTTGCTTACTCGAGTCAGCGAAGCGCTCGATTGGGGCACTGGTTTGCCTCTCAGGGCAGATTTACTGGGGAAACTTAACCGATTGCAAATTCACCATATTTTTCCAAAATCACAACTATATAAGTTTGGGTATGCCAGACCTCAAGTGAATGCTTTGGCGAATTTTTGTTTTCTTACTCAAGGCGCTAATCTCCAAATTAGCAACAAGTTGCCTGAGGAGTATCTTCCCGAAATTGAGACCAGATTTCCGGGAGCGCTTGCTTCACAGTGGGTCCCTATGGATCCCTTACTATGGCGGTTGGAGAACTATATCGACTTTTTGAAGGAACGCCAGGCTTTGTTGGCCGAAGCGGCAAATACATTCCTAAATAGCCTACTCGTTGCTTCACAATTAACTGAAGTGCCAACTCGTGCGGAGCCGTTAACCCGCATTGTGGAATCCGAAGAGATTCCAGCGGAGATAGAAGATGAAGAAGAGCTACTTCTTGAAACCAATATATGGATTACAGACCAAGGATTGCCCGAGGGCGAAATGCTCTACGAGCTTGTTGATGAAAAGAGCGGTGACCTCATGGCTTTGCTAGATTTAGCTTGGCCTCAGGGCATTCAAACCGGCTACAGCGAACCGGTTGCTCTTCTTCTGGGCGAGGATGTTTCTACACTGGAACTGGCCAACAGAATGGGTTTTCGCTGCTTCACCAATATTTCAGCTTTTCGCTCGTATGTCGAACAAGAGATATTAGCATTGGATTCCGAGTCGGAGAAGTAATAAAGACGGTTTGGGTATGTATCTGGAAAAAGGGGAATCTGTAATATCATCTCTTGTTCTAGCCAACTCAAGCGAGGCAATAGAATTTCGTGCGAACTCCAGAACTCATCCACATCACCGTCCGCGCGGGGGAGCCGCTGCGACGGGCCTTGCCGCGGCATCGCATCACGCTGGAACTGGCGCGACCGTGAGCGATTTACTGGCGCGTCTCTCCGAACTTTACCCCGATTTCGCGGCCCGTTTCGCAGGCCAAGACCTGGGCCGCGACCACCCCTACCGCGTGTTCGTCAACCACCAGGAAATTCCCGCGAACGCGTTCGCCGATCGCACGCTAGCAGACCATGACGTCGTGCACATTGTTATCCCCGTTGCCGGAGGCCAATCCGTTCAGGCCTCGAACTTGTACACGGGCGCTTCCACCACCCGTACAGGTTCACCTTCTTCCCAGGCCATTCTCTGCAATTGTTCGACCGTATCAGGTGCGAAATAGCGTTCGCCCGTGTCCACGTTCACCCGCGCGGGCACATCTTCAACAACTAGCACCTTGTCACCAATCATCATGGTGAACACCACGCGTTGCTCGATGATGTTTTCTTTCCAGACTTCATCTGTCATCTTGGCATTCGTTTGCGGTGATCGATCCATCGTAGCGGGTCCGGTTCGTAGAGTGTGATGATTTTGATCGGTGGTCGAGAGGGATAGCTGAGGTGAATGTGCAAAGGCCGGTTTCGGCGTGTGAATCCAAGCACCAAACAACTGGGACCATATTTATCATCGGGATAGTCTTCAATGATCTCCGCGTTGCGTATTGCCTCATGCACTTCTTGGACACTAATATGGCGGATAATACTTTGTTCCAGCGCATGTTCTGAGAATTCGAATGCGCCGGTCAGTATCTTTTCGCGGATTGCGTTGAGCATCTCCATGCTTAAGTAGTATACTCATAGGCGAGTTCGCTGGCAACTTGGTCGTGTTCTCTCGTCTCTTGCTCCCACCATCCCCTATGTCGTCCATTCTGTCACGTGAATTTTATGCTCGGACCGCGCTCGAGGTCGCGCCCGATTTGTTGGGATGCCTGCTGGTGCGCGAGCTTGACGGCGAGCGGCTGGTCGGTCGCATCGTCGAAACCGAAGCCTACTACGGTGAAGAAGACGCGGCCTCTCATGCGTTTCGCGGGCCGACCGAACGCAACCGCGCCATGTTTGGCCCGGCCGGTCACGCCTACATTTATCTCATTTACGGGATGTACTATTGCCTGAACGTGGTCACGGGCGAAGAGGGTCGGGGGGAAGCTGTGCTGATTCGGGCCTTAGAGCCTTTGCAAGGGATCGAGATGATGAAGCAACGGCGGGGACGGGACAAAGTGCGGGAATTGACCAACGGCCCGGCCAAGCTTTGCCAGGCCCTGGGCATCGATAGAAGACTTTACGGGCATGATCTCACCCTGGGGCGGGTTTTATGGATCGAATCCGGCCCGCGGCCCCATGAACCTATTCTCACCGGCCCCCGCGTGGGCGTGCGCGGGGACGAGCACGCGCGCAACGCGGCCTGGCGCTTTTACCTGCAGCACAACCCCTTTGTCTCACCGGCTCGGTGAGTGATACGTCAATCGATGCGGTCCTCTTTTCGCTTGACAAACACAGCCCCCGCGCGCGCCCCCCCAAAGGTGGCCCAGGGAAGCACGCGCTGGTGAGCCGGATGAGAAAGTGGTCGCTCTGGAAAATCGCCCCACGCCAGTGGAGCGAGAAGCTGGAGATAGCGCATGGCCGTTGGCGAGGATTGAAACCACCAAGGAAGGCCTTCTCGCCGTTGTGCGCAAGAGGCCATGCGCACCAACGGGCTTGCCCTGACCTCCCCTTGGCACAACGCCCATTGATGCCATTTGGTTTGAAAAAACATGGGAATCCAGGCTAGAATAGGACGACTCGCCATCTTCGTTCCTCCATTTGGCGAGAAGCGGGGCGTCACAACCCATATTCTAGCCGCAGCGGTATGGGATGGGGAGTCAATTCTCAAAACGGACCCTTTGATTCTGTCCGATTTTAAAGGTTCCGTTTTCGAGAGATAAAACGGACCCTTTCCCTTTAAAGATTCCGTTCAAACGGAACCTTCCATTCCCAAGGTCCCACCCTCACCTAAAAGGATGTTGCGCCTATCATAGGCAAGAACAACGCACGATCTAGAACAATGCCGGACGGCAACATCCATGCCTCCCCGTCCCCTTCTTTAGGTCGGAGGGGCGCGTTTTCATCCAGAACAAAGCTAACAGCAGCCGGAAAACCGGGAATCGCCACGACGTATTCTCCCGGATCGGCTTGAGATGTATCGAGGAAAAGAACGAAGCCGCCGGACGGCTGGATTTCCAGGTCGGAGATCAGGAGATGAGCGTTGATGCGGAGAGAAGCCTGGGCGCTGGATCGCCGGCAAAGAGCCGGTGAAATGCTGATATAAAAAACGCCGAGGCCCGGTGGATTGGTTTGGCGCAACCTGAACCGGACCTCGGCATCCGCGGCGCACGGAGTGAACCGCGCCGCGCACCTTAACAATTGAGAAGGAGACGACGTCTCCCAGGCTCCTCGGGGAGGACTCGAACCTCCAACCAACCGGTTAACAGCCGGCCGCTCTGCCTATTGAGCTACCGAGGAATGTCTTCTCGATTGTTACAGCCTCATTTTACGAATTGCAGAGCCGTCTGTCAAATTTTAGAGCGGACGCGGCGCAACAAAAATGTGACAATGAGCATCACAGCCAGCAACAGCAACAAGCCGAGTTCCAACAAACGCCACGGTGAGGGCGGGGGCGCTGGTTGGGGCGCGGTCGGTTGAGGCTGAGCGGCTTTCTCCCCCGGCGGCGCAGTTGGTTGGAGCTGTGCGGTTTCTTCGGTCCGCGGTGCGGTCGCCGCGCGCTCGACCACTTCTTGAGTTGGAGCCGAAACTTCGGCTGGCGTAACCGCGCCCTGGGTCGAAGCTTCTTCCCCCATCACCGCGGTCTCGTCCATCGGTTTCTCTTCCACAGGCGATTCCGTCGCGCGCACTTCGGCCTCGGCGGATTCCTTTTGCACTTCGATTGCTCTGAATTCGGTTTTATCGGCCTCAGAAAGGGGTGGCGGGGCCGTCGCTTCGGGCGCCTCCATCGCGGCCGCCTCCTTTTCCACCAACACAGTCGCCTCCACCACCTTTTCCACGACAACGGTGGTCGCGACCTCTGGCCCACTCGGTTGAGCTATCTCCGCCTCAGGCCCAGGAGCCTGTGTGGCCTGGAGCGCGATCTCGGCAGCGGGCGCTTCCATGCGGACCGCCTGCGGCTGAGATGTCCGACTCATCAGCAAATCCACGCCCACCACAAACAGCAACAGCACCGCCACCGCGGCCGTGGCCGCCGGCATCGCCCGCGACAATCCCGCCAACCAACGATCCATCCACCCCGGCTGCCGAACGCCCTTCACCTTGCCGCCAGCCGCCAACACCTCGGTTTCCGATAGGATGAATGCGCGAGGAACTGAGAGCCTCGGCGCTTCGCGCAACAATGACACAGTCCAACGCAAACTCTCCAGGCGCTCCCGCACCTCAGGGTCATCGGCCAACGCTTGTTCGATGCGCGCGCGTTCAGCTGTAGTCACCTCTCCATCTAGATAGGCCGACAACAACTCATCACTGATTTCAAACGGGGCGGAATTCGTCATGCTCAATAAAAATCACAAAGAAATGGATTCTTCAATCTTAAGACGATAACGACCAGGAAGAAGTTCCTGCTTCTGTCGAAGGATATCTCGTAACTTGAGACGGCCGCGACTAAGCCGGGATTTCACTGTTCCTAACGCCACGCCTAATGCTTCGGCCGCCTCTTCATAAGAAAGCCCCTCCAAATCCACCAATACGACCACCGCCTTTTGATCGGTCGGCAACTGACTGATAGCCCATTGCAACAAACGATTCAGCTCTTCTCGCTCCGCATACGCTTCCGGCCGTTCATTCGCACTCGACGCCAATCGCCAACTATGTTCAGAATCGGCCAAAACATCGTCCAGGCTCACGGTGGGCTTACGTTTGCCGGCTCGAAGATGATCATGACAAGTGTTTATCACAATTCGGCGCAACCACGCTTTGAACGAACCGCCTCGAAATCCATCCAGAGCTTTATATGCTTTCAGAAACGCGTCCTGAGTGGCATCGGCGGCCGCGTCCGAGTTTCCCATCATACGGAAAGCCATATTATAGGCCATTCCCTGATAGGCCAACACCAGTTGATTGAACGCAGCCACATCGCCCGAGCGGGCGGCTTCGATGAGGAGTGCTTCGTCCATAAGCAAAGCGCGAGACGTCCACGATAAACGGCGCGCCTCGCCCCCATCTTCGATCAAACTTGACGAGAAAGCGCACCTTGGCTATACTGCCATTGGAGCCGAAGTGGCGGAATAGGCAGACGCGACGGTCTCAAAAACCGTTGGGCATTTGGCCCATGTGGGTTCGAGTCCCACCTTCGGCATTACTTCCATCGGTCTGAACCGCGTCTGACGGAACGCATTATAACAACAATCAGGCCGAGTTGCCAGAGGGAAACGGCGTCGATGCACATGATTGTCATCGCCCATTTCCCATTTTTTTGCCCTGAAATTCTCCAAGCACACTCAAGCCAACATACATTATGAAACGCAAACGAGACCGAGCCTGGCTTATTGCCATTACCGGCATTCTGGCGGGCTTCCTTCTCGGCTTATGGGTGGGCAACCAATTATTGCCCAACACTTCACGCGGCGACGTCAGTCAACTCGACCCTGAACAGCAAGACGAATATGTGGGGTTGGTGGCGTTAGGATACGCACAAACACAAAACTTAGAGATCGCTCGCGCACAGATTGTTCGACTTCAAGCGCCCAATCCCGCACAACTGGTTGCAAGCGTCGCCGAGCGCCAGATCAGCGCGGGCGCGGACAGCCAAATCATTGCCGCACTCGCTCGCCTGGCCCTAGACTTGGGCATCAAAGACCAATCTTTGACGGCGTATCTGCCTACAGCCACCCCCTTACCGCCCACGGCCACGCCTACATTGGCGCCGCCCACGGCCACCCCCATGCCAGCCACAGCCACTTTCACGGTCCAGCCGACCACGGCCGCGGCTTCACTCACGCCTACGTCTGCGGCGGCCACAGCCACGCCCACCCTTGCTCCGACAGCCACACCCGAACCGGCAGTCATTGCCAGCACCGACATGAACGTGCGTGGCGGCCCTGGCGTGGAGCATCCGGTGATCGCTTCATTGACCGCAGGCGAGAAAGCGCCCATCACCGGCAGGAACCAGGCATCCACTTGGTGGCAAATTCTGTTGCCCGACGGCGACAGTGGTTGGGTCTTTGGCAAACTGGTGGCCACCGAAGGCGACGCCTCGGGCGTGAGCGTTCCCGCCAACATTCCTACTCCGCCGCCCACGCCCACGCCTGCGCCAGCAGCGCCAACAGCCACCCCTGTTCCTCCGGCTCCGGCCGTGGATTTCGTAGTGAAAAGCGTTCGACTGTGGGGACCAGAGGAAAATGGCGGTTATTTCGATGGCCCTTCGCTTCATTGCGGTGAGAAGCGGCAGCTACGGGCCATTGTTCTCGACGTGAATGGTCAACCGCTCAATGGCGTCACCGTGTTGGGCATCTATAGTAAAGTGGAGCAGGTGACCGGAGGCAAAGGCCCTGGCATCGCCGAATGGGTTTTGGGCAATGGAGACGGTTTGCGCGTCATTCGCGATGTTGACGGTCGCCCCGTTGTTAGCGAAACAGCCGAGGGCATGGTCACCGACCCGAAACGCATCTCCGATGAGGCCTTCATTGCCGCGGGATATTGCAACGACGCGGCCAGTTGTCAAGCGCTTCGCAACACCAATGCTTGCTACGGGCACTACTCATGGGATGTTGTCTTCCAGCGCACCTATTGATTTTCTGACGAAGCAAGAAATCTTCGGGGCTGAAACGCGCGCCGCGCCGACCCGAGGATTTCTTTTTTGCAAGCTTTTTTCACAGCCTCATGATTTTTGTTCATTTTCACTATCTTGAGGTACACTCATTTGGTTTTTGGAGGTCTCGCCCATCGGGGCCTCTTGCATCCTGGTCCGATTCAATCTCGCGTTGTGTCCGACCATGAAACAAGGAGGTTAATATTCTAACGTGACCACCGACTTATTGGAGCGCGCCTCCCTCTTCGCCGATCTCGATCAGGCCGAACGCGCGCTGGTGGCGGAACGACTTCATCTGAAACATTTCCGAACAGGTGAAGTCATCTTCGCAGAAGACGCGACCGCCGACGCGCTTTATCTGATCGAGCATGGCGGCGTTCGACTCAATTATGGCCCCATTACGTTGGCCACATTGGGTGCGGGCGCTGTCTTTGGCGAGTCGGATGTCTTTCTGGGTCGAAGACGCAGCGTTAGCGCTGTGGCGACGGCCGACTCCGACATCTGGGCGCTCTCCCAGCACGATCTGGAGCAGTTGGTCGGTGCGAACCCCCTCATCGGCGTCAAACTCTCGCGTAGCTTTGGCAATATGCTGGTGCAAATCCGGCAATATTTGATAGAGCAACGTTTGCGACGCGCCGAGGAATTTGGTTCGCTGACCGACGAAGAACTGGAACAGATCGCCGCTCACCTGGGTCTGGAGACATTCCGTCCAGGCCGACACCTCTTCCGTCCGGGCGAATCGGCCAAAGCGCTCTTCGTCATCGAAAGCGGAAGCGTTCGCATCGAACGGGATGGCGCATTAGTGGATGCGGGGCCAGGGGATGTCTTGGGCCTCATGGCCCTTCTCACCGATAAACCCCATAGCGAAAGCGCGCAAGCCCAAACCGAGACCCTGACCTGGACTCTTGGCCGCTCGGCGTTTCAAGAAATCGTCGCGGATAACCCTGACATCCAGGCGCGGCTCAGCCAAGGCCTACGCGCCCCCCTTAGCCCCGAAGACGAAGCTTTGGCCATTGAACGGCTGCGAGCGCTCCCGCTCTTTAGCGAAGTTAGCGACGAAGTGCTTCGAGCCGTGGCTCAACGCCTCTTGCTCCTCCATGTTCCAGCCGGACAGGTCGTTTATGTTGAAGGCAGCCCCGGCGACGCATTGTATCTGGTGGATGCGGGTCGCGTCGAAATCGTCAGTAGCATCAGCCGTCGCGGCGAGGTGCTCGCTCGACTCGGACCAGGAGGGTTCTTCGGCGAAATGGCCTTGCTTACAGGCAAGAGTCGCACTACAGGAGTGCGCACCGTTGAAGACGCCAACCTGTGGGCGCTTTACCGCTCCGATTTCGACGACCTGCTCGCCGCCTACCCCGAATTGGGCCAGGCCCTCAGCCAGACTCTGGGCGAACGCCTGGGCGATTCTGGCAGCGACTTTGCCGAACGACATCTTCGTTCGATGGCCCTGTTCGCCGGACTCACTGCCGAACAACTCGCGGAAGTGGGAGAACGACTCTTCCCCGGTCGGTATCGGAGCGGCGAGATCATCTATCAAGAAGGTGACAGCGGCGATCGGTTGTATCTCATCGAATCGGGCTCGGTGCGCCTGACCGATAGTAAAGGCGCAACCATCGATCTCAAAGAAGGCGATTTCTTCGGTGAGGCGTCTGTGCTCACGCGAGAGCCTCATCGCGCCACGGCTTTAGCCATAACCGACGCGGAGACATGGGGGCTTACTCGCGACGATTTCGAATCCCTAGTGCTGAGGTATCCCATCTTGGGATTGAATCTCAGTCGCGAGGTCGCGCGCCGTCGTTGGACATCGACGGTGCAGCCCGTGGAACCCGCCTCGGCGCCCGCGGCGACATCGCAACCTGCGCCCACGGTTGCGCCCGTCCCGACTCGACCCAAGACGCCGGCAAAACCTGTTAGAACCCGCCGCAAAGCCGCGCCAGTCGTTCGGAAGCAACAACCGGGCTTTTTCGATTCCCTGGCATTGTGGTATGCAGGACTCTCGCGCAACGCCAAGGTGATCCTGGTTGTGTTGCTTCTACTCCTGGTCTACCTGGTGGGCGTGGCTCTTCCGGCCACGGTCGTCAAGGCGCTACAGTCGTCTGAAGCGATCTCGGCCGCAAACGGCGAGCCGGTCATTGCCTTGGCGGGCGTCGGCGAAAATATCATTCTGCAGCCGCTCAAAGTCTTTCAGGTGAACGATGAGGAAAGCTCGGTCGATGTGGTGGTGGCGGCAGTGGCCACGGTGGACGCCGATGAACCGTCTATTCCACCCACGCCCACCTACACGCCTCCGCCTACAGAGACCCCGCTTCCGACTGATACACCCACGCCTACGCCCACAGCAACCAACACCCCGACTCCAACCAACACCCCCACGCTGACGCCGACCCCCACCTTCACCCCCACCTTCACCCCGGTGCCGCCCACGCCCACCCCAAAACCGGTGCGGCGCGCAGCGGCAAAACCCAAAGCTCCGCCACCAACGGCCACCCCAGCAACGCAATACACGCTCATCGAGGTGCGTCGACTCTCGCCTTGCGAGAATCGCGGAAAGCACAACATCTATGTGCAGGTGGTGGATGTCAATGGCAACGGCGTCAACGGCGTATGGGTTGTGCAAGCGGTCAATGGCTCCGGCCAAATCTTGGACCGCAAGCAGACCGAAGAAAAAGATTCGTGGGTTATGGAGCGCAAACCCGGTCGCGTCGATTTTGTGATGTTCAAACAGGCTCAGTACATGGTCTACATCTCTAACGATGGTCAGACCCCGGCCAGCACCGACTTCGCAACCAACCTGCATAGCGGCTTCACCGACGAGGCCAATTGCCCTGACGGCGGCGGCGGAAATACGCTCTTCCACAATTCGTTCTCCGTGATCTTCCGCAAGAATTACTAAGCCACCCTACACAACCCATCACAGGGCCTGTCGACTTCCTGGCAGGC
The DNA here is from genome assembly GCA_013151415.1 of Chloroflexota bacterium. GTDB lineage: Bacteria > Chloroflexota > Anaerolineae > J102 > J102 > JAADII01. Next base: position 952 of record JAADII010000131.1, on the reverse strand, counting down.
CCTGTTTTTTTGTCTGAAATCGAAATACCGGGGCAGAAACGGCTACTACTGTCCGAATCGGTCTTCCAGCAGCCCCGGCTCGCCGCTCTGACCGCCGCCCACCAAAGGCACAAAACGCACGCCGCCCAGGTTATACGCTTTGAGATCATCGCCCTCTTTCACAATTTGCCACAGCGTTTGATAACCGCCCGGCGGGCCAATCGGAACCACCAACCGACCGCCATTTTTCAGCTGGTCGATAAGGGGCTGGGGCGCGTGATCGGGCGCGGCCGTGACGATGATGGCGTCGAAAGGCGCTTCCTCGGGCCAGCCATAATAGCCATCGCCCACCCGCGTATGGATATTGTCGTATCCCAGACGCTGAAATCGCTCTTCGGCCTGCTTCGCCAACTGCGGAATGATCTCGATGGTCCATACTTCGTCCACCAGCTCGGCCAACACCGCGGCCTGATACCCCGACCCCGTGCCGATTTCCAGCACCTTGTCATCCGGCTCGAGCTGCAAAAGCTCGGTCATCAGCGCCACGATATAGGGCTGAGAAATGGTCTGGCCGTAGCCAATGGGGAGAGGATGATCGGCATAAGCGCTATCAATATATTCTGGCGGCACGAACTCATGACGAGGCACGGTCTCCATGGCCTTGAGCACGCGCTCATCCTTGATGCCGCGGTTGCGCATGGTTCGGTCCACCAGCTTCAGCCGCTTTTCGAGATAAGGATCAACCGTGGGGCTGGCTTGAGCCGGGGGGGCAAGAGTCGGTTCGGGAAGCGATGTGGGCGTCGATGTCGGCTTTGGCGCGCATCCCCCTAAAATCCCCACGACAATGATAAAAAACAACCATCGAACCGCCATGATTCGCCTCCTGCTTCGAAAATAAGCGTCCAATGTCCAATGTCCGATGTCGGTCGCACAGGCCTTGATGAGCGCTCAGACCAACATAGACCATAGGACC